>JAWXBZ010000264.1:0-12070 GCA_034440375.1 Candidatus Eiseniibacteriota bacterium | reverse complement strand
TGCGACTTGGCCGCCTCGATGGCGCTCGGGTCGACGGCCTCCACCATGATCCGGAAGAGGCTCGACTGATTGAAGAGTCGGAGGCCGGTGGCCACCGGCACGATGGCAATGTCGTCCATGTTGAATCCGAGCGACTCCCCCTTCGGCGCCAGCACGCCGATGACGCGGAATCGGGCATCGGCGATTCGGACCGACTGGCCGAGCGGGTTCTGGCCGCGGAAGACTTCCCAGGCCAGCTTCGGGCCGATGACACAGACGCGGTCGCCGTGGTTGGGATCGCCGGAGGGCAGAAACTGGCCGGCGCGCACGACAAGGCTCCGAACATGGGCGTACTCGGCGGTGGTGCCGATGATCCGTACGTCACGGCTCCGGCCGGCCGCCTCGAACGCCGCCGAACCCAGGGCCAACGGCGCCACCTCGCGGGCGGCCGGCACCTGGCGGCGAATGGCCTCGGCATCGGCGATGGTCAGGTCGCGGACGGAACCGCCAAACGTCGGCGTACTGCCGGATGTTTCGACCTTTCCCGGAAGGACGATGACCAGGTTTGTGCCGATACCCGAAAATTCGTTGATGACGTACGCCTTGGCCGCCTCGCCAAGGGCGGTCAGAAGCAGCACGGCCGTGACACCGACCGCAATTCCGGCCAGCGTCAGGCTGGTCCGCAGCCGATGCAACCGGAGCGATTCGACGGCCAGCGTCAGGAGATCGGAGGCGCTCACGAATCGATCCTCATCGCCCGGCCGAGAAGCGCCAGACCGCGATAAAGTGGCAGCCGGTGCCGATCAGCACGAACAGGTGCCAGACGAAATGTCCGTAGCGAAGTCGATCGTTGGCGTAGAACAGGACGCCGGCGGTGTAGGCCGCGCCACCCGCCGCAAGCCAGAAGAGTCCCCACCCCGGCATGCTGGTCCACATGGGGCGGGCCGCCACCACGATCAGCCATCCCATGGCCACGTACAGGAGCGTGGACAAACGCGGGTGCCTCACACCGCCCACCGATTTCAACACGACACCGCCGATGGCCAGCGCCCAGATGATGCCAAGCAAGGACCACCCCCACGGGCCGCGCAGCGCCCCGAGAAGAATGGGCGTGTAGGTACCGGCGATCAGGAGGTAAATGGCGCCATGATCGAGAATCTGGAATACATGCTTGGTCCGCTCGTGCGCCAGGGCGTGGTACAGCGTCGAGGCCAGGTAGAGGAGCGCGACGGTACCCCCGAAAATGGCGGCCCCGACCACAGCGAGCCGCCCGTTCGGCAGGGCGCTCACGATCAGGATCGGCAGGGCCACCAGCGCTCCGAGGAATCCAACGCCATGGACGACGCTGTTGGCAATCTCCTCGCCCGGGGATTGCTGTCGATGTCCCCTGGCAAACGAATGGGTCACTTCCCCTCCCCTTCCAGGCGACCATCCATCATCCGAAGCGTGCGATCGGCTACCCCCCCCACGTTCGGGTCGTGCGTCACCAGGACGATCGTCAGGCCATTGCTGTTCAGTTGCTTCAGCAGGGCCACGATCTCCTTGCCTGATTTCGAATCCAGGTTGCCGGTCGGTTCATCGGCCAGCAGAATGGAGGGTTCCATGACGATGGCCCGGGCGATGGCCACCCGCTGGCGTTCGCCGCCCGACAGCTGTGTCGGCCGGTGATCGACCCGATGCGACAGGCCGACGATGTCGAGTGCCCGGGCGATCCGTCCGCGTCGCTCTTTTGGATGGAGCCCGGCGAAAATCATCGGCAGTTCCACGTTACGGGCAGCCGTCATGCGCGTGACCAGATGATACGATTGGAAAATGAACGACAGCTTCTTCTGTCGCACCCCGGCCAGCTTGTCCTCGGACAGGCTCTCCACCGGTACGCCGTCCAGCCAGTAGCGGCCGGATGTCGGCGTATCGAGGCAACCCAGCACATTCAGCAGGGTGGACTTGCCCGAGCCGGAAGGGCCCATCAGGGACACGAACTCGCCTCCATCAATGGTGAGGCTCACGTCGTCGAGCGCCTTGACGATGGATTCGCCGACATGAAACTCGCGATTCAGGTGCTCGAGCCGGATGGCCGGTGGTGCGTCAGCCCGGCCTTCGTCGGGCCGGATCATGACCCGGACGTCGACACCGCCGACGGCCGCACCACGACCCGGGCACCGGCTTCGACCCCTTGCTTGTCCAGGTTGGTGATGACCTGTACTCCCGCCGTCAGGCCGGAGCGTATTTCAGTCCACTCCCAGTTTTTCAACCCGGCCACGACATCCCGGCTGACGGCCTTTCCATCCTCGACCAGGAGCACGCGTTTTCCTTCGATCACCGCGAAGGTCGGCACGCGCAGCACGTTTTCCCGCGTCTCGAGGATGATTTCAATGTCCGCGGAGCTGCCGGGCCGAACGTCGCGCAGCGACGCCGGACCCTTGCTGGTGAGCGACATGGCATCTTTCATGGAGATCGCGGCCACCTCGCCGGAATGGATGTCGATCTCCACCTCCAGCGTTCGATTCTGTTCGAGCCGGTCATCGACATACGGCGACACCCGCGACACGACTCCATGCCAGGACCGTCCGGGGAACGGGTCGAGTGTGACGCGGGCCGGAAGCCCCTGCCGGATCCGCCCGATGTCTATTTCGTCGATTGGCGCCGAGACGTACAGGCTGTCGGCGCTCATCAACTCGAGGCAGGGCTGACCTGGAAGGATTGACTCGCCAACCTCGATGAAGCGCTGGGTCACGATGCCGTCGAAGGGGGCAAGGACAACCATATGGTCAAGCTCCTCGGCGGCCAGTCGGGCGCCCGCCTCCGCCCGTTTGAGTCGCGCCGCGCCACCGGACAATTCCGCGTCGGCGCCGTCGAGCCGGCCCCGTGCCGCATCCCAGGCGCTCCTTGAGACGATGCCATCCGCCACGAGTTTTTCCATGCGATCGAAGTCCTGCCGGGCGAGCCTGGCCGCCGCCTCGAGTCCGGTGAGACCGGCCCGGGTGGCTTCGACCTCACGTCGGGCCACGTCGGCTTGCGTTCGGGCAGTTGTCGCGTCGAGCTCGATCAATCGATCGCCGGCCCTCGCAGGATCCCCCTCGCGGCGATGTAGTTTCGAAACCCGGCCCGCGCGTTCGGCGCCGATCTTGGCCCGCCTGCGGCTGCGAACCGTGCCGGCCTGGCTGTTGGTGACGGCGTCCTCGACCAGGCCGGGTTCCACCGTGGCCACCACGACGTCAATCGGTTTGGGCCGGAATACCGTGGCTCGAAGGACCACGACCGCAACCACAAGCGCCACCAGAACAAGTATCCAGCGAAACCAGCCGTGCATGAATCAGCCTCGCGGTCTGGTCTTGAGGCGGTTCTTCACATGGCGATCGAGGAAATCGGCCACCTTCGGATAAGCCTCGATCCGATTCTTCAATTTGGACAGACCGTGCCCCTCGTCAAGGTAGAGGAGGTACTCGACGTCGCCGCCCTGGGCCCGGACGGCCGCGACGATCTGCTCCGCCTCATTTTGCGGCACACGCGGATCATTGGCCCCCTGGATGACCATCAACGGTGCCTTAATCCGATCGGCCCGGTGCAGCGGCGAAACGCTGTCGAGGAAGGCGCGGTCCTTTTCCAGCGAGCCGTACTCCACTTCGCGCCAGTGCCGCCGGTACGAGCTGGTTTTTTCCAGAAAGGTCGTGAAATTGGCGATACCCACCAGGTCGATGCCGGCCTGGAAGAGGTCGGGATAAAGAGTGAGACCCGCCAGCACCATGTAGCCACCGTAGGAGCCACCCATGACCGCCAACCGGTCGGGATCGATCCTGCCGGTCGACTTGAGCCACTCGACTCCGGCGGCCATATCCCTGACCGAGTCCTCGCGCCGCTCCACATCGTCGAGATGGTTGTACGTCTTGCCGTAGCCGCTCGAGCCACGCACGTTCGGCGCCAGGATGGCGTAACCGCGCTGGAGAAAATACTGCCATGTGCCGGCGAAGTCCGGGCGCTCCTGGCTTTCCGGCCCGCCATGCATCATGACCAGGCAGGGAGGGCGCTCGCCGGCCGGCACATCCTTCGGCATGTAGAGATAGGCCGGCACCGAGAGTCCATCGAAGGAGCGATAGCGAAGCAACTCGGGCTGAACGAACGATGCGGACGGAATGCCGCTCAAGTTGCTGATGGTGATCCGGTTGAGCTGCCGGGTGGCCGGCACCCAGGTGTAGACGTCGTTCGGACGGGTCGAGGTCTGGTAGGCGAAGACCACCAGCCGGTTGTCCCGCGAGAACTGGGTGGCGCTGTACATGCCGGGAGGCAGGTCCGGCACGGCCAGCGCCTTGCCGCCAAACCCGCCAAAGAGGAGGCTCAGCTCCGATTGACCGTCCACGTTGTGCTGTCGGGCCAGGTGTGTTCCGTCGAAGGAAAAATTCATCCCTTCGATGTCCCACTCCCGGGGGTCCAGCCAGGAAAGCTTCCGGCTTTCCAGGTCGATCGTGGCCGGCGTCAGGTACTCGCGGTCGAGGTTGCTCGTGATGTACAGCGTCGACTGATCCTTCGACCACTGGCCGCCGCCGAAGATCGCTTCGCCTTCGTGGGGGGTCAGGTGGATCATCTCGCCGGTGGCGAGTGTCAAGGCGTAGAGGTCCTGGTCGACGCCGCTGGTCTGTTTGCGAATCAGGAGTTTGTCGTTGTTCGGCGAGAATCCGGCGGCCAGCATGGAGACCGGCTCTTCAGCGAGCCGCCTCGACTTGCCGGTGGCAAGATCGAGGATATGTGGATCGAAGATGGCCGCGTCGCGCGCATTGGAGGTGTAGGCGATCTTCGTCCCATCCCAGGACCAGCCCCCGAAGTAATGAGTCACGCCCGACTCGACGACCAGGTCGGTGATGTCGGCGCCATCAGCCGACAGGAGATGGATCTGGTCCTGTTCGCTGCCGCCGGACGACTTGAGAAAGACGATCCGGTTGTCCACCGGGCTGTAGGCAAAGCCCGATACGGGGTCGGTATAGGCCGTCAACTGCACCGGCCAGCCGCCGGCCACCGGCACACTCCAGACCTGGTTGGTGCCGGAAATGTTGGTCAGAAACGCCACCTCTCGATCATCGGGCGAGAGGCGCGGGTTCGTGGCGGCGCGGATGTTGAGGTAGCGATCGATGCCAAAACGATCGGCCATGCCGGCGAGCTTCGAGTCGTCCGCAGCTTGAACAACACCAGCGCCGCACAACGCCAGCCCCAAGAAAAACCCGGTCACGAGGCGGCGTGACCGGGTTCGAAAATTCGGGATCATCGATCGTCCTCCGTTCAACGGAAGACGGTCATCTTCCGCGATTTGGTTCCGGCCGCCGTCCTGAGTCGATAAAAGTAGATGCCGGCGGGCACCATGGATCCGGAATCATCGCGGCTGTCCCACGACATTTCAACCACGCCCACGGCGAGAGCCCCCTCGAACAGGCGACGGATCGGCCGGCCGGAAAGATCAAAAACCGTGAGGCTGGCGTCCGGCTCGGGGCGCGTTGTCACGAATCGGATCAGCGTGGTCCCGTTGAAGGGATTGGGCCTGTTGGCAGCCAGCACGGCCCCACCCGGCCGGACACCGGGGGTCCCGGAACTGCTGCCGGGGTTCACGGTGCCGAGGGACGGGGTGTCGGCGTAAAATTCGGACGGGCTGTTCCCGTCGCCGGTGCCGCGCCACTGGATGCTGGATCCTTCGAGAACTTCGGGGAAGAACTCGCCCGCTGTCCAGATGCCCTTCTGTACCGCAACGTCTTCGAGCGCTTGCCCGCCACCCCCCCACTGCAGGAAGTCGACCATGTTGGCCGGATCGTTGAAATCGAGAATGTTCCGGTAGAGTGAGAGGGCTCCCGCTTCCGGGATGAGGTCCACGTACGGCGTCGCTTCGATGACGAGGTCGGCCAGGAGTTCCGGTGGCGCCGCGGCACGGGGCCCGACCAGCGGCCGGGGCGATCCGGCCCCGCCGTTCAGGTTGATGAGGATGACACCGCCTCCCGGGACCGTGAGACCGTTCGGAACGGTGAAGGAGGTCGACTGCGTCGAGAGCGTGAGGCCGTCCAGGCTGACCGGCAGGCTGGACGTACTGACTACCTCGACCGCGGTCATGCCGGCCTCCGGCCCGACCGGGTTGTGCAGAATCTCCGAGATCAGCAGGTCGTCCAGCGTCCCCATGGGCGGTGGTCCGCACGAGTTGGCCGTGCCGAGAGTGGGCGGGGCGTTGCAGTAATCGCTGATCGGGTGGCGCGTGGCCGGCGGCATGCCGGCCGGTACAAACTGGACACTCTGTCCTTCCAGCCCCAGCGGCACGAAGGTGCCGGCGGTCCAGAATCCGGCCGCCACGCCGACGTTTTCGCGCGGCTGGCCACCCGCGCCGAACTGAACGTAGTCCTCGATGTTGGCAAACGTGCCGAATCCGGACGTCGTGTGGTACATCGAAATCCCGTCGCTGGTGGAATCGATATTCACGTAGGCAATGCCCGTGTACCACTCGGTGGGGGTGTTCACGCCGGTCTTGTTGACATGAATCGTGTAGCGACCACCGGCTGGAATCGAGGCGCCAATCGGGAAATTCTTGTACAGGAACTGGATGCAGATGCTCCAGGGGTTAAGCGTCTGCACCGTGGCACCCAGGTTCACCAGCTCGATCTTCTGGTTGGCACCGTTCGGCCCCACCGGGTTGTATGAAACCTCGCTGATATAAACCTGCGAAACCTTGGCCGCCTCGGCCGAACCGCCCAGGGTCGCCAAAGCCGCCATCACCACTAGCAATTTCCGATTCATGTTGCGGGCCCTCCTGTTGCCACCGGAATTTTCCGCGCGATGGGATAACGACGCCCCATTCCGAATGCCTTCCACGACACCCGAAGCCCGGGCGCCGCCTGCTGTCGCTTGTATTCATTCACTTCCAGCCGTCGAATCACGTCCCGGACGATCGGCCGCTGGTACCCGTGATCCACAATGCCATCCTCGTCCAGATTCTCGTCCACAAACCGACGCAGGATCCCGTCCAGCAACTCGTAGGGGGGCAGTGTGTCCTGATCCTTTTGATTCAGTTTCAGCTCGGCCGATGGAGGCCGGTTGATTGTACCAGCCGGAATTCGCTCTTCGTGCCGGTTCAGGTGTTCGGCCAGGCGATACACTTCGGTTTTGTACAGATCGGAGATGACACACAGGCCGCCCACCATGTCGCCGTAAAGTGTGCAGTAGCCGACGGCGATCTCGGACTTGTTGCCGGTGGATAGAACCAGATGACCGAAGCGATTTGACAACGCCATGAGGACGTTTCCGCGAATTCGGGCCTGGATGTTCTCCTCGGTGGCGTTGCCGGGCAGCCCTTCGAGCCCTTCCGACAGGTCTGCCAGGTAGCGTTCGAAGATGTTGTCGATCGAAATGGTCTTGAGCCTGATGCCGAGATTTTTCGCGATGGCCTCGGCCTCGCGACGGCTGAGTTCACTGGTGTAGCGGGTCGGCATGAATGCGGCGTGGACATTTTCCGCCCCGAGGGCATCAACGGCCAGTACCGCCGTCACCGCCGAGTCGATTCCCCCGGAGATGCCGAGAACGGCGCTCGTGAAACCGCACTTCCGGGCATAGTCCTTGAGGCCCAGAACCAGCGCCTTGTGGGCTCCCTCCATCTCTTCGATCGAAATTCGTGACTCAGCGTCATGATGAGGGATTGGCGGATCACCCGGTTCGGGAAGGTCGACGAGGACGAGATCCTCCTCGAAGGCCGCCCCGACCGCCAGGAGCGTACCGTCGGCCGCCACAGCAAGGCTGCGACCGTCGAAGATCAGGCTGTCGTTGCCGCCGACCAGGTTGACGTAAACGACCGGAAAGCCATGCTCAACGGCGATCTGGCTGAGCATTTTCTGGCGCAAGCGCCCCTTTCCCCACGAATAGGGGGAAGCGGAGAGATTGACCAAGAGCCTCGCCCCTTCGGCCGCGATCGTTTCGACCGGGTTGGTGCGATAGCGTCGGCTGTTTCCGGAATGCTTGTCATTCCAGATGTCCTCACAGATCGTCACGCCCACAGCCTCGGGCTCCAGGCGCGACAGCGCGATGGCCGACGCCGGCTCGAAGTAGCGATCCTCGTCAAAGACGTCGTAGTTTGGAAGGAGTGTCTTGCGGTGAACGGAGACCACCTGGCCGCCCCGGATGACCCACGCCTCGTTGAAAAGGGGCTTTCCCGCATCGGGATTGGCGCTGATGGCGCCGACCACGAGGCCCAGGTCGGGCCAGCGCCTTGAATCCTCGATGAGGAGCTTCAACGACTCGCGGCAGCGCTGCACGAAGGAGGGGCGCTCAAGGAGATCGCGCGGCGGATAGCCGGTCAACGTCATCTCGGGGAAAACGGCCATCTCGGCCCCGCCGGCCGCAGCGCGCCCGGCCCAATCGTTGATGCGCTGTCGGTTGCCCTCAAAATCAGCAATGACGGCATTGATCTGGCAGAGGGCAACGCGCAAAAAACCTCCGGTGAATCCCTTGGATGTACACGGCGCGGCTCACTATTCTACGGTCTAAACTGTTTCAGCACAAAGGTTTTGTTCCTGAGGACTGAACTCCACCCGACGTCAGGTCAGATCCCTTCGCCCACAGGGTCAGGGGGCCTCCGTCCCTCCACCTCCCCCCTCCGGCGGGACAACAGTGCGCGAAATTGTTCCCAGGGGGGAGGTTAGGCCCGGTTTGACGCGCCGACCACTTATTAAGGATATTCCCCCGGTTACCCGAACCGCCGGCCGGCGGTGAGGGGAACGACTTCTGGGGAGGGGCAAACGGCATGAAGGCGATCGACCTGACCGGGACCACGGGCGTCATCTTCGGCGTGGCCAATCACCGGAGCCTGGCCTGGGCCATCGCCGAGCAACTGGGGCAGGCCGGCGCCCGCCTGGCCTTCAGCTACCAGGGGGAGCGACTCAAGGAAAACGTCGCGAAACTGGCGGCACAGGTCCCGGATTCCATTGTTTTCGAGTGCGATGTGACCGACGACGAGGCGATGGCCCGCGGCTTCGCCGAAGTCGGTGCCGCGTTCGGCCATCTCGACTACCTCGTTCACAGCGTCGCCTTCGCCCGGAAGGAGGATCTGGAGGGTGCGTTTCGTGACACCACCCGTGACGGCTACCGGATGGCCCTCGAAATCAGCGCCTACTCACTCCTTCCCATGGCCCGCCTGGCCACACCCCTCATGGCGGGGCGCAACGGCTCCATCCTGGCACTCACCTACCTGGCCAGTCAGCGTGTCGTGCCGAACTACAACGTGATGGGAAGCGCCAAGGCCGCGCTTGAGCACTCGGTGCGGCAGCTGGCCTTCGAGCTTGGCTCCATGGGAATCCGCGTCAATGCCATCTCGGCCGGCGCCATCAACACCCTCTCGGCCCGCGGCATATCAGGATTCACGTCCATGCTCTCCGAGGCGCGTGATAAATCGCCACTCGGCCGGAACGTGACGGCCGAGGAAGTCGGCAAGGCGGCTATCTTCCTTCTCTCGGATCTGGGGAGCGGTGTCACGGGCGAAACTCTCCACGTGGACGCCGGCTATCACATCATGGGCGTCTAGCGCGGCTCTACGCACGCCGATGAGCACCTGAGATGCCACTCAGCCACATCAACGAGTTCTCACGCCCGCTCTCCCGGCACCGGCGCCTTCGACGCTGGTGCTGGCGCGAAGGATGCTTCGTGGCCGCCCTCGCCCGCCATCTTCGCTGGCGTTTCCTGATCATGACGGTCCTCCTGGCCACTGGAGCCGTCCTGTTCATCCGGCTCGAGCCGGAAAAGGACCACTCGCCGATCGAGGCGATCTACATGACCTGGAGTCTTGTCTTCGGCCAGCCGGCGGAGGCACTTCCCCGTTCACCGTTCTTGCAGGCCCTCTTTTTCCTCGTGCCGATCATCGGGCTGACCATTGTCATCGAGGGGATCATCGATCTGGCGAGAGTTCTGCGGGACCGCCGCCACTACGAAAGGAGCTGGTGCCAGGCCATGGCCGATTCACTGTCCGATCACATCATCCTGGTGGGTCTCGGCCGACTGGGCTACAGGACCTGGCAGATCCTGAATCAACTGGACGAGCCGATGGTCGTCATCGAGTCCAAGGCGGACGCCTCCTTCCTCAATGAACTGCGCCGGAGCGGTACACCCTTTCTGATCGGCGACGGCCGTGTGGACGACATCCTGATCGAGGCCGGCATTACACGGGCGCGCAGCATCATCCTGGCCACCAATGACGACCTGGCCAACATGGAGATGGCGCTCGATTCCCGGCGGTTGAATCCGACGATTCGGGTCGTGCTGCGGATGTTCGACCAGTCCCTGGCCAACAAGATCAAGGAAGGGTTCGACATCCACCTGGCCATGTCGCAATCGGCCATCTCGGCCCCCGCGTTCGCCACCGCCGCGCTGGACCGATCCATCGTCAACAGCTTCGTCATCAACAACCAGCTCATCGTGCTGCAGCGGCAATCGCTCGGCGCCGGCCATGCGTGGGTCGGCCTTACCGTCGGCGAGGTGGCCCGCACGATCGGCGGTGTGGTCGTCGAGGTCCGGGCCGGAAAGGAGTCGCGGCTCTTTCCCGAATCGGAACGTCGCCTGGTTGCTCATGAGGAGTTGCTGGTGCAGGGACCCTTCGAGAATCTCCGCCGGCGGGTGGCGAGCGGCCGCGGCCCGGCTTAGAATCCGGCCTGTCCCGAACGAATCGTTCCAGCGCGGTGATTCGCGCCACCTTCACCAGGCGGTCACGTGGTAAATCGTACGCTCCAACCGGGAGATGAATTTTCCCGCTATCGAATCATCGGTCCGCTCGGCGCGGGCGGCATGGGCGAGGTGTACCGTGCCCGCGACGCGAGCCTCGAGCGTGATGTCGCCATCAAGGTTCTTCCTCCGTCGCTCGTTCGCAGCGAGGAGCGCGTCCGGCGATTCGTGCTGGAAGCCCGCTCGGCGTCCTCGCTCAATCACCCCAATATCGTCACCATCTACGAGATCGGCGAAGGGGAGGTGTCGTCGGGGGCGGGTGATGGCGTCGACTCGGCCAACCGATCCCAGATGCACTTCATCTCGATGGAGCTGGTGTCGGGTGATACGTTGGCCGCCAAGATCCACGACGAGAAAACGGATCTCAGGACGCTTCTCGGCTGGCTGGCCCAGGCCGCCGAGGGGGTGGCCAAGGCGCACGCGGCGGGCATCGTCCACCGCGATCTGAAACCGGGCAACATCATGATTTCCAACGACGGCTACGCCAAGGTGCTCGACTTCGGCCTGGCCAAACTGACCGAGAAGGTCGATCTGGACGCGGCGCTATCCACCGCGCCCACCGAGATCGGCAACCGGACGACGGAAGGTGTCGTGCTGGGCACCGTCGGCTACATGTCGCCCGAGCAGGTCCGCGGCAAGGGAGTCGATGCCCGCACCGACATCTTCTCGCTCGGCTGCATCCTGTACGAGGCGGCCACGCGCCGCCGCCCATTTGCGGCCGAATCGAGCATCGAAACGATGCACCAGATCCTGAACGCCACGCCGACGCCGATCGAGGAGCGGAACCCGGAAGTGCCGGCCGAACTCCGCCGCCTCATCCGCCGCTGCCTGGCCAAGAGTGCCGACCAGCGGCTGCAATCGGTGAAGGACCTGGCCATCGAATTGCGCGAGATCGTCGACGACTATGAGAACCTGTCGGCCACGGCCACGTCGGCCAGCGGCGGCTCGGGATCGACGGTCGCGCCGACATCGGGAGGGTCGGGCGCGAACGTCGCGCCCTCCGTTACAAGTGGAGCGGCTCCGCCGCGTCGGATTCCGTGGATTCCGATCGTCGTGACGGCGGTGGTGATCGCAGCTGCCACCCTCGGGGTATCGGTCTTCCGCAAGGCGCCTTCGGGTGGCGGGGCGCTGCCGGAACTGAAAATCTCGAGCATCACCAGCCGGAGCGACGTGGACGATCCGGTCATTTCACCGGACGGGCGATACCTGGCTTTCCTGGCCGGACCCTTCGATGCCGAACGCATCTACGTCCGGCAGATCGCCACGGGGAGCGAAGTCGAAGTGCTTCCGCCGCAGACCCTCTCCCCGGAGAGCTTCTGCTTCTCCCCCGACGGGGACTACCTCTTCTACCTGGCGCCGGACCCCGAGC
>JAWXBZ010000263.1:0-2721 GCA_034440375.1 Candidatus Eiseniibacteriota bacterium | reverse complement strand
GGTGGGGGGACCGGGGATGAAGCGAGATCCAGGGGGCACGCTGGGACCGGGCTCAACGCTGGGTCCGGGCCCGCGACTGGAGAGCAGTTATTCAATTTCTTGAAGGACGCCCGTTCCGGCCGTTGCCGGATCGGGCGTTTGCTTGTGCAGGACCGGTGGGCTTCTGGAGCAAATGGAGGCGCAGCGGCAACGGGATTGGCCAACCGAACACACACCCAAACATGCGAAGCAACCGGCACCCAAACATGCGAAGCAACCGGCACCGGTGCGAGTCTGGTCAGTCATGACTGACCAGACTCGGTCCAGACCGAGTTGGGCTATCCAGCAGGTCGGCCACCCTTATCTAGAGTCGATCCTACTCCGTATCGACACCGAGCCCCACGGAGCGCCGACGAATCAGATCGCCCGGCATAGCGCTCGGCTGGCGGTAGCGTCTCCAGCGGCGATCATCACCGGCGGGTCCGTACTTGTCGGGTGGCCGCGTTGCTGGAACCAGGCCGGGCCGGGAAGAGCAGGATAGCCAACGGCAGCACCATCCAGCCGCCTTCACGCACCAACTCACGTGGTGCCCGCCCCGCCCACCGGTGGAAGATGATCCGGCTCAAACTCCCCCATCCCCGCCAACCCCTCCCCGATCCGCCGGCGCACCTCTTCCGTCAGCCTGTCCATATCCGGATAGTCAGCCGGGTGGATCGGGGCGCCGAACTGGACCCGCATCCTCCCCGGATACAAATTGATCGACCCCCTCCTCATGATCCGTTCGCCGCCGACCACGGACACCGGCACGATGGGGATGTTGAGCTCGCGGGACAGGTGAAATCCGCCGCGCTTGAAGCGCAGCAACCGGTGGTCGGGGCTTCGGGTCCCCTCGGGAAACACGACGATGGAGAATCGCCCGGCGAAGCGGCGGGCGCTGTCCCGCATGGTCCGAATGGCCGAGTCGCGATCGTTCCGATCGATCAGGACATGCCCACCCTGGCGGACGCAGAGGCCGAAGAGCGGCATGTCGGCCAGTTCCTTCTTGGCCACGAACCGCAGCTGCATCGGCCAGCAGCCGATCATCACGGCCGGGATGTCCCACCAGGAGCGGTGATTGGCCATGACGATGTACGTCGTGCCGGACGGCACTTTCTCCTGGCCGCCCGCGCTGATTTTCAAGCCGACCAGAAAGACCACGGAACGCATGTACTGGACCGAGATCCCGTAGACGCGCGCGCCGCCACTATCAAACAATGAAAGGATGAGGAACGGGGTGCCCAGGACGATCAGCACGAGGAAGCAGAGCACCCAGACGATCAGGGACCAGACCAATCTCATGGGGCGATTGTACGTTGTGCGGCGGCGCTCAGCCCAGTTCGGCGATCATGGCCGACACGTCAGCCGCCGATTTCTGCAGGGCAGCCAGCTCTTCCGCCGAGAGCGTGAGCTCGAGGATCTGTTCGACCCCCTTCGCGCCGAGCTTGATCGGCACGCCGCAGTAAACATCCTTGAGGCCGTAAATGCCATCCAGGTAGGCGGCAGCCGGCAGGATCCGCTTCCGATCGAGCAGCACCGCCTCGACCATCTGCGCGGCACTGGCGGCCGGCGCATAGTAGGCGCTGCCGGTCTTGAGCAGCGACACGATCTCCGCGCCGCCCGCGGCGGTCCGCTTGACCAGCGCGTCGATCTTTTCCTTCGACAGGAGATCCGGCAGCGAGATGCCGGACACCGTCGTGTAGCGCGGCAGGGGCACCATTGAATCGCCGTGACCGCCCAGGACCATGGCCTGAACGTCGTTGGGACTGACGCCGAGCTCTTCCGCGATGAAACAGCAGAAGCGGGCCGAATCGAGGACGCCGGCCATCCCCATCACGCGCGCCGGCGGGAAGCCGGTCCGCTTGAACATCAGCCAGGTCATGGCATCCAGCGGATTGGTCACGCAGATGACCACGGCATTCGGAGCAAATTCGCGGATGGCGGCTGCGGCCTTCTCGATGATCTCGGCGTTGGCCTTCAAGAGATCGGTGCGGCTCATCCCCGGCTTGCGCGGGAAGCCGGCCGTTTGCAAAATAACGTCCGAGCCGGCTATGTCCCTGAAGTCGTTGGTGCCGGTGATCTTCGAATCGAAGCCCCGCACCGAGCGGCTCTGGAGCAGATCCAGCGCCTTGCCCTGTGGCACCCCTTCGAGAATGTCGACCAGGGTGACGTCGGCGATGCCGCGTTCGGCGATGTAAAGCGCCGCCGTCGCACCGACGTTGCCGCCGCCGATGACGCTGACCTTACGCATGGACTAGACGGTTTCGGGGGCGAGGACCGATACCATCTTCCTGTCGCGTCCCTTGCGGCCGAAAGTGACGATGCCGGCAATGGTGGCGAACAGTGTGTCGTCCTTGCCCTTCATCACGTTGACACCCGGGTGGATGTGGGTGCCGCGCTGGCGGATGATGATCGTGCCGGCGGTAATCATCTGGCCGCCGTACGCCTTGACGCCGAGTCGCTGGGAGTTGCTGTCGCGACCGTTGCGCGAACTGCCGACCCCTTTTTTATGAGCCATGAATCACGAATCCTTTCGTTGGATCAGGCGCGATGGATTGCGCTGACCTTGATTTCAGTGAACTCGGCGCGGAAACCCCACCGACGCCGGTAGTCCTTGCGCTTCTTGTAGACGGCCGCGAGCTGCTTCCGGGTGCGCCCGTGCTTCACGATTTCCGCCTCGACCGAGGCGCCCGAAACACTGGGGCG
>JAWXBZ010000262.1:0-2797 GCA_034440375.1 Candidatus Eiseniibacteriota bacterium | reverse complement strand
GCCGGCGCGCGCCGGCAGTTTCCTGCTCGAGGGAGATCATGTGTCGGTGGAGAGCCTTCCAGGCGTTTCACTCTGGCACCAGGGAAGTCCGTTCGAGCGAATGAGGCTCCGATCCGACCAGGACGGTGCGACCGACACGCTCGCGCTCGGCGAGCTTCGAATGATCGTGATCCGGCGCTCGAAGGGGCTGGCCGTACGCGTGCGCGATCTGGCCGCGCCCGCCCGACGGGATTTCGCGGGGATCGAGTGCTACCCGATCGATCCGTCGTGGCGCATCGAAGCCCGCTGGGTGCCGTATGACCCGCCGAAGCCGGTCGAGATTCCGAACGTCGTCGGCAGCATCGACACCATGATGTCGCCGGGTCGGGCCGAGTTCGAGCGGGAAGGGCGACGATTCAGCCTCGAGCCGGTGCTCGAAGACGGAGCAACCGAACTGTTCTTCATTTTCAAGGACGCAACAAGCGGTGAGGAAACTTATCCGCCGGGGCGATTCCTGTATTCGGCGGCGCCCGAGGGCGGCAAGGTCGTTCTTGATTTCAACCGGGCCTACAATCCGCCCTGCGCGTTTACGGCGTTTGCCACCTGCCCATTGCCGCCACCACAGAATGAGCTGACGATCGGCGTGCGCGCGGGGGAAAAAAGGTATCGCGAGCCCGGGCACTGAGGCAGGGGCACGGGGCTCAGCGGGCGCGGACGATTTTCCTGACGTCGGTTCTCGGGCCGTTCGTGAGAACGAGAAAGTAAACCCCGGCCGGCGCCATGCGGCCGGCGGCATCACGGCCATCCCAGGCCAACTCGAGCCGCCCGCCGGGATGTGGTCCGTCCAGCAGAACCCGGACCTGCCGACCCGCCGCGTCAAGCAGCGATACGCGAACCATTTCGCCGGCGTCGGGCGACAGGACACCCACGACCATGGATCCGACGAACGGATTGGGACTGGGCGTCTCGAGCCCCCAGCGTGCCGGCACCGGCACGGGGACGCCGCTTAGTCCACCACCGGCCGTGATCGATGGATTGTTCGAAACCAGTGAACCATTCCCCGATTCGTCGACATGGCGCAGCGCGAACCAGTACTGCGTGCCGAGCACCAGGCCGCGGACGATGGCCCGCTGGATGGAGCCGCCTGATTCCGGTGTCACGGGCGGCTGCAGCCTCACCCCCGTTGTGAAATTGGCGTCGGTCAGCGGTCCGTTCGGGGTGCGCCGGATAACCAAGGATGCGGCTGTTCCCTGGAAATCATCATCACCGGCATTTGTCCACTGAAGTTCGACCGAATCGCTCCAGGCGTTGATGACCGCCAGGTCGCTGACGCGGGCGGGCGGGGTCAAATCGGGAAAGTAGAACTGGCCGTTCCGTATCAACGCCGCCTCCCAGCCCCGCACCAGCGGCAGGCTGTCAGGGAGTGACGGCCCAAACTGGGTGGCATTGGGATTCAGTACGATCGATCCCCCATCGAAATCGCGCCGCCACACCGTGACGCCGTTCCGGGTCAACTGGTAGGCCGGTCCGATGGCCGCTCCGAAGGGAATGTCGTACTCGGGTTCCCACCAGATGGAGTTGTGGGATTTCTTGGTGTTCGGCAGGTCGTACCAATCGAGGGAGTAATAGCCGTCACGCATCATGGAGGAGGCGAGCGTGAAGTCCTTGAACTTCTCGAAGTCCGAGCTGCCGACCGGAGCGTAGCGATCGCCCCAGATCCACTTGGAGTTGATCATGTTGTACAGGCCCGGGGTTGGCGTGTAGTTCTGATTGCTTGAGGCATAGCCATAATCCCCAAACATGTCCCAGGTCCAGGAGTAGTTGTACGGACAGCCGGCATCGGCATAACTGGTGAACGGAAAGTTCTCGATCATGGCGCCGTTCATCGAATAGAAATGGTTCTGGCCGTTGCCCATCACCAGCATGTCAGGCGGCAGGAGCCGGCGGATTCGCGTGACCAGCGTGTCGGTGCCGGCCTTGTACCAGCCGTCAAGTTCCGTCTGCGTATCGGCGATGCCGTTTTCGTCGGCATCAATCGGATAGGGATTCAACTGGGTGTTGTAGCTGATCCAGAAGATGCCGACCCAGCAGTCGTCGAGAAAGACACCGTCCCAATCGGTTGGATTGTTCACCAGGAGCGTGTTGACCACCCATTTCGGAAACCAATCGAGGATCGTCTGTCCAGCATTGTTCGGCGGGCAGACGGTGGTGATGTTGGTGGTGAACTTGGCACCATGGTCGTTGATGTGCCCACCCTGTGTGTCTTTCAGCCACCAGCCATGGGTTTCGGCTGCCTCGTACATCTCACGCCAGATGCTGCCATCCGGAAACTGCATCGCGGCTTCGTAGGTGCCGTTGGCCGGAATGAACGCCAGGATCTTGGTGCCGGTGCCGTACGATCGGATGGCCTCGACGACCGATGCGGGCGTATCCGCGTCCAGAATCAGGAGGTCATAGCGCGAGAGAAGTTCGGCATCGCCCGGCTCGTAGTAGTTTCGGATATAAATGTTGGCGGTTTTCGGACCCGGAAAGCGCGCCTCCACGGGGCCGTCGAGCAGGGGGGCCAACAGCCCACCGATCAACACCGTCAAAGCAATAGCCCGAGCGCGGCGAACAGTTCGAAAGCCCAGCATCGGCTCCAGGATCGACCTTTCGTTGGCGGCCGACGATAAGCCGGCTACAAGATATATAGGGTGAGGCGGAATGCCTGACAGTTTATCCGACCGGAGGGGTCGGAATCCATGTCGATTTTCGGGGGCCGGGGGACCGGCACGGGTCATCGGACCCGAAAGATGGCCGACTCGGCGCTCCCCTTTCG
>JAWXBZ010000261.1:0-6172 GCA_034440375.1 Candidatus Eiseniibacteriota bacterium | reverse complement strand
TTATAATCCCCCCATGAAACTCCTCCCCCTTTACACCACCGTGGCTATTTCCGGTGCGTCGGTTTTGGCTCTCGAGATCCTCGGCACGCGCATTCTTGGACCCTTTTATGGCAACAGTCTTTTTCTATGGTCGGCGTTGATTACGGTGACGCTGGCGGCTTTGGCGGTGGGGTATGCCGTGGGGGGGCGTTGGGCGGACAAGGGGGCTACGCCGCGGCGGCTTGGAATGATCGTGTTGATCGCGGGGTTGTGGGTGCTGTTGATTCCGATTTTGCGGCGGCCCCTGCTGACGGCGACGGAAGCAATGGGGCTTCGGACGGCGGTGTTGCTGGGTTCGATTGGTCTCTTCTTTTTGCCGCTCTTCTTGCTTGGGATGGTGAGCCCTTATGCGATTCGGTTGCGACTGACGCGTGTCGAGGATGCGGGGCGGACGGCGGGAGATTTGTATGCGATCTCCACGCTGGCCAGCGTGGCGGGGGCGTTGTTGACCGGGTTTGTTCTGATTCCTGAGCTCGGGGTCAGTCGACTCATTCTATTGATTGGTGCGGCGCTGATACTGGCGGCAGGGCTTTGCCTGACGCAGGCGGGTGCATCGTCACGGGTGATGGCGACGATATTGCTGCTGTTGGCCCCGGCGACGGCGGCCGGCGGTTGGAAGCTGGCGCAGGAAGAGATCAATCACGACAAGGGCCTCACGGCCATCGCCGAGAGCGCCTACGCGCAATTGCGGGTCATCGACAAGGATGATCTGCGGCATTTCATCATCGATGGCGGCGTGCACACGATGGTGTATCCGGGCGAGTGGTCGCCGATGCATCGCTACGCCATTGCCGCTGAAACGCTCACGCATCTCTTCCCGGGTCGTGGGCGGGCGCTGATCGTGGGGTTGGGAGGTGGTTCGCTGGTCAAGTCGTACCACGCGGCCGGTTGGGATGTCAGTGCCGTGGAGTTGGACCCGCTCGTCACGCAATTTGCGCGCGACTACTTTGGCCTCTCGGAATCGGAAGGGGCGGTTGCGCACATGGACGCCAGGCGATTCCTTCGCACGACCAGGGAATCGTGGGACTTGATCATCGGCGATGCCTACGGTTCGAGCGCCATCCCCTGGCAGTTGTTGACGCGGGAGTACTTCGCGGACTTGAAAACGCGGCTGAATGATGGCGGGGTCGTGGCCCTGAATCTGGAATGCGATGGTTGGGATGACATCCTGGTGCGTTCCACGGCGGCCACGCTCAGGACCAGTTTCAGCAATCTCCTTGTCCTGCCAACATCCGAACCGCCGAACGCCCTGGGTAATGTGCTGCTGCTGGCCAGCGACAGGTCACTTGAGATCGGCGAGACCCTTCAGCTTTTCGGCCATCCAAAAGACTTCGTGCCCGACACCTATCGACACTTCGCGATCATCCAGAAATTGCATGCGTGGGATAACGCCTTTCTGCCGGACCTGTCTGGGGTGCCGATCATGACGGACGACCGGACGCCGGTCGACCTCTGGGCGGAACGGATCAACTGGGTGGCGCGGAAGGACCTGCACGACTACTTCGGCAAGGACGGATCGAGCTGGTAATCAGAGCGGCTTGATCGGCTCCGATTCCTCGACGTCCACCGGCACGCCATCCAGGACAGCGGGCAGTTGTTCGCGAGTTCCGGCGAAACCGTGCAACAGGATGACACGCAGTACCAAACTTGACTGATGGTCGGCGCCTACATAAAGACCGATCACGCCGGGCAATTGCATCAGACGATCGCGGTGGCGCTCCAGGACGAGCGTGACGTCTTCGATGGACAGCATCGCCTCCTTGTCGGCCTCCAGACGGCCGCCGGCCATGGCCGTGCCGTCGTCAACAGCTCCGGCTTCCGACCACTCACTCGGTCCGCGCTGGGACACCACGACCAGGGCGCCGAGGGCCGCGAGACTGGTCAGGGCCATCATGGATAGCGGAAGCCAAAAAGAACGCCCGCCCCCGTTCACGAGGGCGGGCGTCCGGTTGGTCATCGGTTGAATCCGAAAATCAGTTGCCGACCATCGTGGCGCCAAGGAACGACAGCACGTGTCCGATCGGGTTGGCAATGGCGCTGCTGCTGCTGCCGGCAAAGAGCAGGCCGACCGCACGGGGATTGGTGGTGATGTCCTGGACCATGAGCGAACCGGAATCGCCGCCGGCGAGGAACCTGCTGCCGCTGTTGGAGATCACGATCTGGCCGGTGTAGGTCTTGGTAAAGGCCGAACCGCCGGCACACTCATTCTCGTAGGCCACGCTGATGGTGGCGTTGAGCCCCGACACGGAACTGCGGGTGAGGCCGGTCGTGCGCCCCATCTTCTTGACCGCCTGGCTGAGCGAAGCCGCCTGCGTGGTGGCCGAAATCGTGCCCACATTCAGGATTTCGCCCGTCGTCGACACCATGCCCGACAGGACCGAAGCGATGGCGCAATCCGTATTCGAATTGGGGAGACTCTTGATGCCGGAGAGCGACGCCACGTTCTGAGCGTTGGCGGCGTTGCAGCTGACGTCAATCATGCCCGGCTGGATGACCGGGTCGCCGGCGGTCGCCACGCGGCTGTTGCCGCCGCTGACGATGTCGGCTTCGAGCACATGGTAGTTGCTGAGCACATACTGAGTGCCCCCCTTCAGCACCAGCGCGCCGAGCGTGCCACCGCAGCAGTATCCATTGGCCAGGTCATAGCGCCAGCCGCCGGACGTGCCGAGCTTGATCGGCGGCGTCTGGATCAGCTTGGGGTCGGCACCACCACCACCGCCCTTCATGGCGACGATCTGGCCGGTCACTTCGTACTGAATCACAATCCCGTCGAGCGACTCGACCTGGAGATCGCGCGCCATCGGCTCGCGGA
This sequence comes from Candidatus Eiseniibacteriota bacterium, assembly GCA_034440375.1. GTDB lineage: Bacteria > Eisenbacteria > RBG-16-71-46 > JABDJR01 > JAWXBZ01 > JAWXBZ01. The sequence continues at coordinate 3,321 of JAWXBZ010000261.1, read as the reverse complement.
GATAAACCTTGATGACCATGTTGCCGGCATCATCCACGCCGGTGGCCGTCCCTACCACGTTGTTGTCCTGCATGAGGTCGGGCGTGTGGCGATCCTGCACCGCCATCGTTGCTTGTACCCGCGGATTCGCGAGGTCGAGGGTCTCGGTGAACTGCGTCCGGTTCGGCGCACTGGACACCGGATCCTGATTCTCGGAGCCGCAGCCGGTCCAGTAAACGGCCGAAAGGCCGAGGACCGCGGCGGAAAGAGCAATCAGGCGAAAGGAAAGGGGACGTTGACGTTTCCTCATAATTAGCCTCTATGAACGTGGAAGGGGGGGAAGAGGACAACCGAACTGTTCGATTTAACGCCTCTGGAGGGGTAACAGGCAAGACAAATCGGACTAACCGATCAAAATAGACTCCCCAGTTCGGTGGCTCGCCCCGGGGGTGCAGAGCTCCAGCATCAGTTGAGCCACCGCCCGCGGCGGTACCCAGGTGGAGGTTTCAGCGTCCGGCATGTCCGCCCGATTGGCCGGTGTGTCGATGATTCCGGGCAGGATGGCATTGGCCGTGACGCCCGTTCCAGCCAGCTCCACGGCCAGGACCTGCACGAGTCCCAGCAGGGCGGATTTTGAAACAAGATAGGCCGCGGCGCCCGGGAATGGCGCGCGGGCGGCCTTTGAGGCGACATGAATCAGGCGCCCTTCGGCTCGCGCGATCATGTGGGGGAGGACCGCTCGGGAGAGGATCATGGCGGTGGTCAGGTTCAGTGTCAGGAGTCGCTGCCACTGCTCGTCGGTTGTTTCGGCCAGCCGACCTGCGGCAAAGCCGCCGACCGTATTGATCAGGGCATCGATACGGCCGGTTTGGGCGAGGAGATTGGTGACCGCACGGGTGACCTGATCCGTTCGTGTGAGGTCGGCTTCGAGGGGAATGATGCGATCGTGCGCCGGAGGCGGGGCACCACGATGGAGAGCCCCGATCCGATAGCCGGACTCCAGAAACACCCCCGTGACGGCCGCGCCCAGGGCGCCGGTCGAACCGGCAATGAGCACCACCCGGTCGTTACCGTTCATTGGCCAAGTCTAGCACCGAGCCTCTTGCGGAGTGCCGCGCGGCATGATCCACTCCCGACCCGGTTCGACCGGACCCTATGCGACTCCCCTCACTTGATACGGCGCTCGCCGCTCGCGTTCTTGACCGTTGGCAGATTGATGCGCTGCCATCCGCCCCGACACGGGGGCTGGAGCTCCTGCACGCCGCCTGCCTCCGCCAGGTGCCGTTCGAGAACCTCACCAAGTTGATCCATGGCGCGGCCGCGTCGCGGCTCGATGCGGCGCGGCGTACGCCGTCCATCTTCTGGCAGGAGCACCTGGAATTTGGGGCCGGCGGCACCTGCTTCGCCACGACCGCCGGGTTCGGAGAATTACTGGGCGCGGTTGGACTCACGGCACGGCCGGTCTTCTGTCACCTGCCCGCCGAGCGACGGCAGGCCCACGTGGCCCTGATCGTGGAAACTGAGTCGGGGTCGTGGCTGTGTGATACCGGCTATGCGCTGGCCGCGCCGATACCGCTTCCCGGTCGCCTGCCCGTTCGTCGTTGCACTCGTCATTACGATATGGAACTGCGGCAAGGGGTGGACGGCGAGTATCTCCTGTTCATCGAAGATGCCCGCGGACGCCGGTTTCGATACAAGTTCCGTGATCAGCCGGTTGCCGCGGGCGATTGGACCACCGCGTGGAACGACTCGTTGAAAACAGATGCCATCTATATGAGCCGACTGGCCCTCGGGCGCTTCGGGTGCGGCGTTCGCTGGATTCTTCATCCGGACCATCGGGTGATGGTGTTGTCGCGTTTCGGTGAACGGGCGATATTGCTGACGCCGGACGAGACGGTTGCAAATCGTCGACTGGCGCGGTTGTTCCGCCTGCCGGAGTCGCTTCTTGTGGCCGCGCGTCAGGCGCTGCGGGAACGCGCTAAATCACCGGCACGGACCGAGCACGACGTCAGTCGGGACGTGTCGACCGCCGCATGATGGGCCGGGCCTTCGAACGCCGGGCCACCTCGATAAAACCGGCTTCTTCAAATGCACCCGGAAGCCCCGTCCAGACGAACGGCCCGGGAGCATCGCCGCGCGTCTCGACCGGATAGCCCTCCACGATTCGGGCCCCCCGCCTGGCTGCGAAGCGCGTGGCCGCCTCCAGCAGGAAAACGGTGACACCGCGTCGTCGCCACTCCCGTGTGACATAGAAGCACGACACCGACCAGACCGGCTGGTCATCCACCGGCGCCAGCGTTCGCGAGCGATCCAGCCGCGGCAGCTCGGCGCGTGGCGCGATGGCCACCCAGCCGACCGGGGTTTTACCCTCATAGGCGAGGAGCCCAGGTGGCGGCCCCCTGGTGACGAGCCTTTTGAAGGCCAGGCGATTCTTCGCGCCTTTCCGGGCGGTGTATTCGGAGGCGGTCAACCGCCACCACATGCACCAGCATCCACCGCAGGCCCCCTTTTCGCCGAAAAGGCGTTCCAGGTCGGGCCAGCGGGCCCGGTGAGAGGCCTGGCCGCGAGGCGGACCGGTTTCGTATCCATCCGGGAATAGTACCAGCCGGTGATATGCTCGTTAGCCACCACGGGACCACCCGTGACAACTTGACAGAGCTGACCGGAGGTTTTACATGCGATTTGACACCAGGTTTGGAACCGTCTTCCTGCTCCTTTTCACTATCGTGGGCGCGGCGTCGAGCCACGCCGCCACCTGGACAGAACAGTCTGGTGACGCCGGCCCGTTGCCGATCAACGCGCAACCCACGGTCGGAAATGGTGCGCTGACTCAAATTCAGGGCGCGTTTCTCAGCGACTTCGACATCGACATGTACTGCATTCGGATCGACAACCGGGCCGCGTTCTTCGCAAACCTGGCCTGTTTGAGTTTTTCCAATCCGGATCTCTGGTTGTTCGATGCCAGTGGAAACGGAATCCAGTTGAACGACGCCTGCCAGTTCGGCCAAACCAACCTGACCGCGGCCCTTACGCCCTCCAACGGCCTCTACTATCTGGCCGTCAGCACCAGCGACCAGGACGCCGTCAACAATCTCAACCAGCCGATCTGGAATTCCCCGTCCGTTTCCGGCGCGCGCGCCCCGGACGGCCCCGGCGCCCCGGGGCCGATCAGTTCCTGGGCTGGAGTACCGTTTCACCAGGGCAGCAACAGCTACACCATCAATCTCGGCGGCACCACGTTCTGCGAGATTGCGCTCCCCGTCGCGCCCGCGACCTGGGGTGCGGTGAAGGCCCGCTTCGTCGAACCATAGGCACCAAAACGGGGTGGCCCCGGCGAACCGG
>JAWXBZ010000260.1:0-11599 GCA_034440375.1 Candidatus Eiseniibacteriota bacterium | reverse complement strand
CGCCGCCGGCGGCGCCGAGCAGGTGCCCGGTCATCGACTTGGTGGAGGAAATGGCAAGACGCCGCGCGTCCTCGCCGAACACGGTCTTCACCGCGGCGGTTTCATACTTGTCGTTCAGATCGGTGGAGGTACCATGGGCATTGATGTAGTCGACGTCGGCGGGTTTCAGCCCAGCCTCCTTCAGGGCCATGGCCATGGCCCTGGCCGCCCCTTCCCCCTCGGGCGGCGGCGCGGTGATGTGGTACGCATCACCCGTCGACCCGTAACCGACCATTTCGGCCAGAATTGTGGCGCCGCGAGCTCTGGCGTGTTCGTACTCCTCGAGCACGAGGATGCCGGCTCCCTCGCCCATGACAAAGCCGTCCCGATCCCGCTCGAACGGGCGGGATGCGCGTGTCGGTTCATCATTACGCGTCGACATCGCCTTCAGTGCGCAGAATCCGGCCATGGCCATCTTGGTGATGGTGGCTTCGCTCCCTCCGGTCACCATGATGTCCGCCTGGTCGCTCTTGATGGCCTGAAAGGCCTCGCCGATGGCATGGGCGCCCGAGGCGCAGGCTGACACGGTGGTGGTATTGGGGCCCTTCAGCCCAAACTGGATCGACACCTGGCCGGAAGCCATGTTGGCGATCATCATCGGGATGAAGAACGGACTGACGCGGGACGGCCCCTTGGCGAGCATCAATTCGGTCTGCTCTTCGAAGGTGGCGATCCCGCCGATCCCGGTGCCGATGATCACACCGATGCGCGTGGCATCCTCGGCAGCGAGATCGAGGCCGGAGTCACTGAGAGCCTGTGACGAGGCCGCGATGGCGTATTGGACATAAAGATCCGTGCGACGAATCTCCTTCTTGTCCATGTAGACCAGGGCATCGAAATCCTTGACCTCGGCGGCAATCCTCGTGCGGAAATCACTCGCGTCGAAACGGGTGACCCGTGTGATACCGCTTCGACCGGCGATCAGCGATGCCCAGAACGACTCGACGTCGTTCCCCACCGGGGAGACGACGCCGAGACCGGTCACGGCGATTCGACGGGAAATCCCTGCCTGCCCGCTCAGCTCGCGTGCTCCTTGAGATAGTTGAGGGCGTCTCCGACGGTGACCATCTTCTCGGCGTCCTCATCGGGAATTTCCACGCCAAACTCTTCCTCGAGCGCCATGATCAGCTCAACCGTGTCAAGCGAATCCGCGCCCAGATCATCAATGAAGCGCGCTTCCGGCTTGACCTGATCCGCCGCGACGCCGAGCTGCTCGACGATGATCTCCCGAACCTTTTCATCACTGAACGCCATTCCCGAAACCTCCTGGTACGTGTGAAACAATCCTGGCAGGGCTGGCCCCACCACCCGGCTTTGCTGCCGGTGGCGATCAGGCCGTGACCATGCCGCCGTCGACATTAAACACCTGCCCGGTGACGTAGTCGGCGTCCTCCGATGCGAGGAACGCCACGACCCGGGCCACCTCTTCCGCACGGCCGAACCGGCCAAGCGGGATGGAAGCTTTCATCGCCTGTCGGACCTGATCCGTCAGGACCTCGGTCATGGATGTGTCGATAAAACCGGGCGCCACGGCATTGACCAGCACATTGCGACCGGCAAGCTCCCTGGCCACGGAACGAGTCAGGCCGATCAGGCCGGCCTTTGCCGCTGCGTAATTGGCCTGTCCTGGATTGCCGATGATGCCAACCACGGACGTGATGTTGATGACCCGCCCCCAGCGGCGCTTCATCATGCCCCGGACAGCGGCCCGGGTGCAATTGAAGGCCCCTTTGAGGTTGACCGCCAGAACCCGGTCCCAGTCCTCGTCCTTCATCCGGATGAGGAGCTGATCCCGCGTAATCCCGGCATTATTGACCAGAATGTCGATGGCGTCCAATCGCTCCTCGGCTGCTTTCATGGCCTCATCAACCCGGGCCGGATCCGCCACGTCGAATGAAAGAGCCAGCGAGCGGCGTCCTAGGGCTGTAACGGCGGCCGCCACCCGCTCGGCCCCCCCCCCTCCAGAGTCGGTAACCACCACATTGGCGCCCCTTCGGGCAAGTTCCAGGGCGATGGCCTCACCAATGCTTCGGGATCCCCCGGTGACCAGGGCGGTGCGTCCGCCGAGCGGCAGCGCGGAATTGGTCATCCTGCCTTCCCTTCCGGGGCCAGGAACGCCTGGACTCCCTCAGGATCTTCGACACTGGCCACGACCGCCGTCCGGTCGATCGACCTCATCAGCCCCTTCAGGACCCGGCCGGGTCCGACTTCCACCATGCGGGTTCCGACATTCGCAAGAAGCCAGCGCATCGATTCCTCCCATCGAACCGCCCCGAGCAGCTGACGCTCGAGCGAGAGCCGAATCTCGTCACTGGTCGTGACCGGTCGGGACGACTGGTTGGCCACGACCGGAATGACCGCATCGCGTATGTCGACCCGCCTCAGGGCTTCGGACAGCCCCTCGGCGGCCGATTCCATGAGGGGCGAGTGGAAAGCACCACTGACAGGCAGGCGAACGGTCACCCGGGCCCCCCGGGCGCTTGCCAGTTCCATCGCCCGTTCCACGCCGGCAACCTCGCCGGAGAGGACCACCTGACCGGGCGAGTTGCGATTGGCCGGCACGACAATCCCGACGGTGGCAGCATCGCGACAGATCTCCGCAACCGCAGGGTCCTCGAGCCCGAGGATCGCCGCCATGGCGCCGGGACGCGCGACACCGGCCTCGAACATGAGTTCGCCCCGCCGCCGAACCAGGCGCAGGGCATCCTCGAAGGTGAGCGAGCCTGCGGCCACATAGGCCGAATACTCGCCCAACGAGTGGCCGGCGGCGGCCGACGGCGAGTAGCCACGCGCCTTGAGCACGGTCAGGACAGCCATGCTGTGCATCAGGATGGCCGGCTGCGTGTTCCGGGTGAGCTTCAATTCGTCGTCCGGGCCCTCGAAGGCCAGTGTCGAAAGCCCGAAGCCGAGAACCTCGTCCGCCTGCTCGAAAACGGCACGGGCCTCCGGAAACGCCGCGGCAAGGGCCGCGCCCATCCCGACAGCCTGCGATCCCTGGCCTGGGAAAAGCGCAATGGCGTCCATGTTCACCATTTGACCACCGCCGCGCCCCAGGTCAGTCCGCCGCCAAACGCCACCATGACGATGGTAGAACCAGGATGGATGCGCCCTCCGCGCACGGCTTCGTCGAGGGCGATGGGGATGGAAGCGGCCGACGTATTGCCGTAGCGATCGATATTTACGACGACCTTTTCCATCGGCACCTCGAGCCGCCGGGCCGTGGCATCGATGATGCGGAGATTGGCCTGATGCGGTACGAGCAGGTCGATCTCGCCGACGCTCATGCCGACTTCATCGAGAGCCTGCCGGGCCACGAGTTCCATGCCTCTCACGGCGGTCTTGAAAAGATCGTTGCCGCTCATGTGGACGAAGTGAAGATGCTGCTCGACCGTCTCGTGGGTGGCCGGGTGACGAGACCCGCCGGCCGGTAGATAAAGGACCTCCCCCTGCTCGCCGTCCGATCCGATCTTGACCGACAGAACTCCTCGACCCGCTTCATTGGAGGGGGTCAGGACCACGGCGCCGGCGCCATCACCGAAGAGCACACAGGTGGAGCGATCGGACCAGTCGATGATCCGGGACAACACCTCCACCCCGACGATCAGGACTCGCTGGGCCGTTCCGGCCAGGATCATCGAGCGCCCGACCTGAAGGGCATACAGGAAGCCCGAGCAGGCGGCCGTGACATCGAAGGCTGCCGCCTGGCGCGCACCCAGCCGCGCTTGAAGCGTGCAACCGCAGGAAGGGAAGACATGGTCCGGCGTCACGGTGGCGACGATGATGACGTCAATGTCCGTCGGCTCCATATCGGCCGCCGCAAGGGCGAGGATCGCGGCCTCGTAGGCCAGGTCCGAGGACGCGACGTCCGGGTCGGCAATGCGGCGTTCGCGGATACCGGTCCGGGTGGTGATCCACTCGTCGCTGGTCTCCACGAGGCGTTCGAGATCGTGATTCGTGAGTATCCGTGGCGGCATGTACGAGCCGGTACCCCTGATGAGGCAGGTGGCCGGGCGATCAGCCAACGTGTTCCACCCTCTCCTTGCCAAGGACTTCCTGGATCTGCTCGTTGATGTTCTGAGAGACAAAGGCGGCGCCAGCCTTCAGCCCGTTCTTGACGGCCAGGGGCGAGGAGCGCCCGTGCCCCACGATGCAGGTGCCTTTGATGCCCAGAAGTGGTGCGCCGCCGTACTCGGCATAGTCGAGTCGGCGGCGGAGGCCCGAGAGGCTCGGCAGGATGAGCAGAGCGCCGAGCCGGGCCATCAGGCTCGATTTGATTTCCTCCTTCAGGAGGCGGCCGGTCCATCCCAGGACGCTTTCCAGAAACTTGAGAACCACGTTTCCCGTGAATCCATCGGTGACGACGACATCGGCCTGGCCGCGAAAGATGTCACGCCCCTCCACGTTGCCGACGAAGTTGATCGGGGCCCGGGAAATCAGGGCATGCGCTTCGCGGGCCAGTTCGTTCCCCTTGGATGGCTCCTCGCCGATATTGAGCAATCCGACCCGCGGTTGGGCCACACCGAGGGCGCTCCGGGCATAAATATCACCCATGATGGCGAACTGGGCGAGATGAGCCGGCTTGCAATCGGAGGTAGCTCCCACGTCGAGAATGACGCAAAAACCGCTGGGGGTGTCGGCCGGCACGCGCGTGGCGAGCGCGGGCCGCTGAACGCCGGGAATCCGGCCGAGGCCGAGGAGCGACGCCGCAACCATGGCCCCGGTATTGCCGGCCGAGAACAGGGCGTCGATGCCTCCCTCCTTCATGAGCCGGGTGCCGATGGCCAGCGAGGATTCCTTCTTGCGACGGGCCGCCACCACGGCCTCCTCACCCATCCCGACCGATTCGGCGGCATGCTCAATCAGGAGGCGACCTCCGGCGGCACCCGACGGATCGAGTCGGCGAACTTCCGCTTCGAGAACACGCTGATCGCCAATCAGGGCGACCCGAGTCTCCGGGCTGAATTCCCGAAGCGCCAGCAGGGCACCCTCCACGATGACGCCGGGACCGTCGTCGCCGCCCATGCCGTCAACACCGACCGTAATCGGTCTTGCCGCGCTCACGACTCGCGGGGGGTGATGACCTCGACGCCGTCGTAATAGCCGCAGTTCGGACACACCCGGTGCGGCAACTTCGGCTGTGTGCAGTGCGAGCAGGTGGCCAGACTGGTCGCCTTGAGCTTCCAGTGGGTCCGTCGCTTGGCTCCCCTGGTGTGGGAGTGTCGTCTTTTTGGAACTGCCATGAGTCGTACTCTCCTCTCAATGGACCGCGCCGGGTCCGGTTTTCGATCTGGCGTCGTTCGGCATCCCCTTCGGGCGCCGTCGATTTCAGGGCTTTGATTTCAATTGGCCAAGAGCCGTCCATCGTGGATCCGGTTCCGGCTCGCCGCAGCGGCAGCTTTCGGTGTTCAGGTCGGCACCACAACCGGCGCAAAGGCCTTTGCAGTCCTCCCGACAGACCGGATTCATCGGCTCGGCCAGGATGATCGCCTCCCGAATCGGATTGGTCAGGTCGACGCTGACCCCGTCATGGTAAACGACCTCCCCCTCCTGTTCCAACTGGCGGGCATCCACCACGGAGTCGCTTCCCCGGCGGTCACAAAACACGAGAATGTCAACCTGGAGGGGTTGAATGAACGTTTGGGTGCAGCGGGAGCAGGTTTCGTTGACCCGGGTTTCGCCGTGGCCGCGGATCGTGACCGTTTCGCCGAACTTGTCGACCGATCCGGTCATGACCATCAATTCGAGCGGACGGACCCAGTTGTCCAGTTCGAGATCACCCAGGTCGATTGACAACTCCAGGGGGGTGCGACCGACCTCGAGCTGCGAGATGGGCAGGATGATCCGCCTCGTCCCCGATCGTTCGCTCTTCCTGGGTTTGCCTTCGTGTCGATTCATGGTCAGCGGGTCCGGATGGTCCGCCGCGCGAGCAGTAAAGCTCAGAGCGGCTTCGGGAAAAAATATGGGATCTCCTCGGCGGCCGAGGCCGGCGAATCGGACCCATGAACGGTGTTGGTCTGAATGTCGACGGCGAAATCCTTCCGGATGGTGCCCGGGGCGGCGTTCGCCGGGTTGGTGGCGCCCATGAGTTCGCGCCAGCGTGTGATGGCGTCCTCTCCCTCCAGGGCGCCGACGACCACCGTGCCACGCGACATGTAGGCTACCAGGTCGTCGATGAACGGCTTTCCTTCGTGCACATGATAAAACTTTCGGGCGCGCTCGGGAGTGAGCCGAATCATCTCGAGCCGCGCGATCTTGAGGCCCGAAGCCTCGATCCGGGCCAGGATGCTGCCAACGAGATTCCGTTCGGCGGCATCGGGCTTCAGGATCATCAGTGTCGTTTCCATGGAATCCGTCTTTTCCTTTGGTTCGTTGATGGACGTCCCCGCGTACGGTGGCGTCGGATGGCTTGCGGTCAGGTCATCGGATGGCGGTGATGGCCCGCTTCATGAGTGTCGCGATTTCTGAAGGAATTCGTGCCACCGGGACGCCGGCCGCGCCCAGTGCCTTGATCTTGTCGGCGGCCGTCCCGGCCCCGCCCTCGACGATCGCTCCGGCATGCCCCATCCGCTTCCCGGGAGGGGCCGTCTGGCCGGCGATGAAACCAACCACCGGCTTCGACATCCTCGATCGAATGAAGTCCGCGGCGGCTTCCTCGTCGCTCCCGCCGATCTCGCCGATCAGGACGACCGCCTGCGTCTCGCCGTCGGCCTCGAACGCAGCCAGGCAATCGATGAAGCTGGTGCCATTGACCGGATCACCGCCGATGCCGACGCAGGTTGACTGCCCGAGGCCGGCCCGCGTAAGCGCGTCGACGGCTTCGTAGGTCAAAGTTCCGGACCGGGAAACGAGGCCCACATGACCCGCCATGCAGATGCGACCGGGCAGGATGCCCACGTTGGACTGGCCCGGCGAGATGAGGCCTGGGCAGTTGGGGCCGATCAGGCGCGCGCCCCTGGATTTGACATACGGAACGCATTCGACCATGTCGAGCGAAGGCACCCCTTCGGTGATGGCAATGATGAGCTTGATGCCGGCGTCGACTGCTTCATAGATGGCATCGGCGCAGAAGGCCGCCGGCACGTAGATGACCGAGGTGTCGGCACCCGTCCGGGTGACGGCGTCCGCCACCGTGTTGAATACGGGCACGCCATGCATCGTCTCGCCACCTTTGCCAGGTGTGACGCCTCCGACGATTTTCGTTCCGTACTCCAGCATTTTCTGGGTGTGAAAGGCTCCGTCCCGGCCGGTTATGCCCTGGACCAGAACCTTGGAGTTGGCATGAAGAAAGATGCTCATGCCGCACCTCCCGCCGCCATGGCGATGACCTTTTGGGCGGCCTCATCCATGGTGAGCGCCGGCGTGATTCCTTTCGCCCCGGCCAGAATGGCCCGCCCCTCCTCCTCGTTGGTGCCGGTCAGGCGCACCACGATTGGAAGCGATACCGGCTTCTTCTCGAGGGCGGTCACTATGCCCCGCGCCACGTCATCGCAACGGGTGATACCGCCGAAGATGTTGAAGAGGATGGCTTTCACGTTCGGGTCCGAGGTGATGATCGTCATGGCCGCCACTACCTTTTCCGGATTCGACGAACCGCCGATGTCGAGAAAGTTGGCCGGTTCCGCACCGAAATGCTTGACCAGGTCCATCGTGGCCATGGCCAATCCGGCCCCGTTCACGACGCAACCGATCGTACCCTCGAGGGGGATGAATGACAGCCCCTTCTCCCGGGCCAGCCGCTCGGTGTCCGATTCACCATCACGGAGTGCCTCGAACTCGGGGTGGCGGACGAGACCGTTGTCGTCGAGGACAACCTTGGCATCGATGGCCACCACCTGGCCGGTCGGCGTGACGACCAGCGGATTGATTTCAGCCAGCGAACAATCGCACTCCCAGTAGACGCGAACCAATTTCTCGAGAATCGACGCCACCTGCTGGGCGATTTTGGGTTCTTTTTCGATCTGGAACGCAACCTGGCGGGCCATCCAGGGGCGGAAACTCCCCTTCGAATCGAGATGAAACTTCACGATCTTCTCGGGAGCGGTCCGGGCCACCTCTTCGATGTCGATGCCGCCGGCCGCCGAGGCCATGATCACCGGCTTCTTTGCGCCGCGATCGAGCACGATGCCGAGGTAAATCTCCCGGGCGATGTCCGTGGCCGGGGTGATCAAAACCTGGTTCACCCGGTGCCCCTTGATATCCATGCCAAGGATTGCGGAGGCCTTCAATTCGGCTTCCGCCGCATCCACCGCCAGCTTGACGCCGCCCGCCTTGCCACGACCGCCCGAATGGACCTGCGCCTTGACCACGACCGGCACGTTGAGCGCGCGGGTATGCATCCCGGCCTCCGCTTTCGTCCGGGCGACATGGCCGGGCGGCACCGGGATGCCGAAGCGGGCAAATATTTCCCTGCCCTGATACTCGTGGAGGTTCACCGGGTGCGAGTCCTTTCTCTTTAGAGTCCGCGCGCCGCGCAGAAGTCGTTCAGAATGTCGACAAGCTTTGGCCGGCCAATTTCCTCGAGCTCATAGCGAACCCGGACGGACGGCTTGTTCAATGTCATCAGGCGGCCGAGATCAATCGGCGTGGCGATGATTACCACGTCGCACTCGGCGGCGTTGATGGTGGATTCCATATCCTTGATCTGGGCCGGGCTGTAGCCCATGGCCGGCAGCAGTGTGCCGATTTTCGGATAGTTGCGGAAGGTACCGGCCATCTCGCCCGTGACCCATGGCCGCGGATCGACGAGCGTACTGGCGCCGAATTGCTGCGCGGCGATGACGCCGGCGCCGTAGGTCATCTCCCCGTGGGTCAGGGTGGGGCCATCCTCGATGACGAGGGCCCGCTTCCCACGAATCAGCTCCGGCTTGTCGACGAAAATCGGCGAGGCGGCGTGGACGACCTGCGCCTTCGGGTTCAGCGCCGCGATCGATTCCTCGACCTGACGGATCCCGGCGTAGTCGGCTGTCGTCTCCTTGTTGATAATGACGACATCGGCCATCCGGAAATTCGTTTCACCCGGGTGGTACCGCTGCTCGTGGCCCGGCCGATGCGGGTCGGCGACCACCAGATGGAGGTCGGGCTTGTAGAATGGGAAGTCGTTGTTGCCGCCGTCCCAGAGGAGAACCTGGGCCTCTTTCTCGACCTCGGCCAGGATGGCGCCGTAGTCAACGCCGGCAAAGACGATGCTTCCCCGTTCCAGGTGAGGCTCGTACTCCTCCCTCTCCTCGATGGTGCAGTCGGCTTTGACCAGGTCGTCGAACGTGGCGAAGCGCTGCACACCCTGTCGCTCCAATTCGCCGTAGGGCATGGGGTGCCGCACCACCACGACCTTGAGGCCTCGCGCCGTCAGGAGTTCCACGACGCGCCGGCTGGTCTGACTCTTGCCGGCTCCAGTTCGGACCGCGCAAACCGCCACGACCGGGATCCGCGATGGAATGGCCGTTGCCGAGGGGCCGAGAAGCGTGAAATTGCAGCCGAGCGCCATGGCCCAGGATGCCCGGTGCATCACGTACTCGTGCGAGACGTCGCTGTAGGCAAATATCACGTTCAGCGGTCCGTTTTCGGCCACGATGGCCGGCAGGTCGGCTTCGGGGCGTATGGGAATCCCCTCGGGGTAGAGGGGGCCGGCCAGCGAGGCCGGATAGCGCCGGTTCTCGATGTTGGGGATTTGAGTGGCGGTGAAGGCCACAACCCGTACGGAGTTGTCCCCGCGATAAACGGTATTGAAGTTATGGAAATCGCGGCCACCCGCGCCCAGAATCACGATCTTTGATTGAGTCGCCATTTAGCTTCCTGGAAGTCGACGGGCCGGCCCATCGGGCCCTGGACTATTCGAAACAGCCCGGGCGGGCAAAAAAAAAGCGCCCGGCGCCGTGCGACGTAACCCCATTAAAAATCAAGCGGAAAGCCTAGTCCGTGACACCTGAAAAGTCAAGAGTCGGGGGGCAACGGTTCCGGGCGCAGCCCCCTGATGATACCAGTGCTCGAATATCCCCTAAGTGTTGGCGCTATATGAATATGACCGCCGTGCTTCACGACCCAGTCCCCGCCCACCACTTCGCTGGCCGCGTAGTCCCCGCCTTTGACCAGCACCGAGGGTGTCAGGGCCTCGATCAGTCGAAGCGGGGTGTCCTCGGCGAACGGCACGACGAAATCGACCGAGCGCAGGGCGACCAGAACTGCCGCCCGGTCCTCCAGCGTATTGACCGGCCGCCCGGGTCCCTTGAGACGGTGAACCGATTCGTCCGTATTGAGCCCGACGATCAGGAGATCCCCCAGGCGCCGTGCTTCCTCGAGGTAGGTGACATGCCCACGATGGAGAATGTCAAAGACTCCGTTCGTGAATACGATGGTCTGGCCGGCATGGCGGGCGTCCGAAATCCGGGGCAGCAGTTCTTCAAGAGTCGCGATGCCCACGATCAGGGCGCCTCGTGGAACGACTCGAGGATGGCCGCCGGGGAAGCTGTCCCGGTGCCGACCTCGCGAACGACGATCCCGGCGGCGTGATTCGAGATCTCGGCGGCCTCCGGGTGGGAGGCGCCGGCCGCCAGGAGCGCGGCGTAGACACTGACCACCGTATCACCGGCGCCCGTGACGTCATATACCTCGCGGGCCACGGTATTGAGGTCGAGTCGCGGACGATCGGTTTCAAAGAGCGACATCCCCCGGTCGCCCCGGGTGATCAGCACGGCGTGAGCCGCCAGGCGCTCGCGCAACTCGCTGCCGGCCTGGTCGAGCAATTCATCGGTGCGGAGTGGCCGACCCCAGGCCGCACCGGCCTCCAGCAGATTAGGCGTGATGACACTGACTCCCCGATAGCTGAAGAAGTGCGTTTCCTTTGGATCGACGCAGACCGGGACGCCGGCTTTGGTCAACTCGGGGAGCAGCGTCTCGAGGAGACTCCGGGTGATCACACCCTTGCCGTAGTCGGAGACGATGCAGGCGGCCAGATCCGGGAGCCGACAACGCACGAAGGCGATGATCTGTTCCTCGATGACGGCACGGACCTCCTCCCGGCTCTCCTGATCGGCGCGCACGACCTGCTGATGCCGGGCCACGATTCGTGTCTTGATCGAGGTCGGTCGCGTCGTGTCAACGATCAGATTGTCCGAGCCAAGGCCCCTCGCGGCGAGCTCGGCGGCCAGCAACCGGGCGGGATGATCGTCGCCGGTGACGCCGATCAGGATCGGCCGGGCGCCCAGGGCAGCCACGTTTTGCGCCACATTGGCCGCGCCCCCCAACCGGACGCTCTCGGATTCGACGTCGACCACCGGGACCGGGGCCTCGGGGGAGATGCGATGAACATTGCCCCAGAGGTAGCGATCGAGCATGACATCGCCGAGCACCAGGAGGACGCGCCCGCGGACTCGATCAAGGCGGTCCGCAACATCGGCTTTGGAAAGGGAACGGGATTGGTTCACCCGTGGAGAATACGTTTTGACCGGCACCTTTTGAAAGATGACGTATCGCGCCGTCTAAAATGTAACCCGTGGGTGCATCGTCGCGCCATCTGATAGGTAACCCTCCCATGAGGAGGGTCACGGGAGATGACAGGCATGGG
>JAWXBZ010000259.1:0-2851 GCA_034440375.1 Candidatus Eiseniibacteriota bacterium | reverse complement strand
GAAAGCAATCCGGCGCATTGTTCGAGAACGTCGGGTCCGGATCGCAGATATCCACGGCGCTGACGCCATTGAAGAAGTCGACCAGCTGCGGATCGGTCTTCACCGTGCCGCAGTGTGAGCTGCATTCCACCGTGACCGCATCCGGGCAGGTGATCACCGGTGGCGTCGTATCGACCACCGTCACGGTCACCTGGTCGGCGTCCATTTCGATGCCGTCGCTGACGGTGAGCGTGACGACGGTGGCGCCATCCGGAAACTGGCCGGTGGGCGTGGAGGAATTGGGATTGTTGAACACAACGCCCGCGGCCACCCAGGTGTAGGTCAACGGATCACCGTCGGGATCACTCGATCCCGTGCCGTTCAGCATGACCGGCGTGGTGGTGGACGAGGTGCATTCGGCCACGACGTCCGTTCCGGCGTCCGCCACCGGCGGCCGGTTGACGGTGATGGCAAATGTCTCGCCAAGGTAGGGCCCGGTGGCCGGGCTCGATGAATTGCTCGCCTCAACGCCCCAGAGGACGTTGTGGGTGGCTGCCACGAGCGTCTGCAATTCGCCAAGCGTCAGCGAATAGCTGACGACATTGCCGACCGCAATGGAAAGGAGCGGCGCCGAATTGTCCGCCCGGAAGAAACGAAGCGTGAACCCGTCACCGTCGTACACCGTGCTGCAGCCGGCACCGCGCGTCCAGCTGAAGTTGTTGTTGTTCGAGGGGGAAACGATGGCGTTCGCCGCGGGCGTGCTGATGGCGGGGCCGACAAAGTGGTCGGCCAGGACTTCACCGGCCGCCAGGAGATCAGCCGCCGACAGGCCGGCGCGGATGGCCGCCCAGCCCGCCGAGAAACTGGTCGGGTCGGCCGGGTTGATCTGATTGAACAGGTATTGATCGGACAGGCTCAGGTTGTCGCGGCCGTCGGATACCCCGTCATACAAGTCCCACAGGATCCGCTGGACAGCCACTTCGTTGTCTTCGCCGATACCATTGCCGTCCTGCGTGTCGAGGCCATAGTTGAAATTGCTCTCACCGGAATCGGCGTAATTGACGTCGCCAACGCGGGGGATATTCTTCGAAGCCAGGTTGAACCAGGTCTGGGCCAGGGTTCCGTTGTACGTGGGCCACCCTTCGCCCCACGCCAGGCGGACACCTTCGCTCTTCGAATTGTGGACGTCGGAAATGCAATCGCCGATGTTGTGAGGCCCGCCCGGATTGTCTTCCGTGTTGAAGACATCCTGGACGTAGTGGCCGTATTCGTGGTGGGCCACATCCCAGTCCCAGCGGTCGCCGGGGCGCATGTTGATGTCGGAGCCATCGTAATTGGCCGAGGCGGCACTGCCTGGCCACTCGCAGACGATGGATCCGAGGAAGCTGCCGCCGTTCAGCCGGTCCTTCACGTACAGGGCCACCCAGGTCTGCGCTTCACACAGATTCATGGAAGGTGAGGGGTCGGTATTCACGAAAGTGACGCTCTCGTTGATCGTTGTGCCGCACGGAGATTCGTCATAAACGCCCGATTCCCACTGATACGGCGAGGTGAAGATGCCGGCCGGCTCGATCGACACGGCCGTGTTGGCCGAGATGACCCGCACATAGACGTCGCGATCGCCGGCGCCGAAGCCATCGTCGCCGTCCACCTCGATGTAGTAGTTGCCGTTGGTGTCGGTGGCGGTCACATCAACGAACTCGTCAATAACGGTGTCCTCATCCCAGATCTGCACGCTCAGCCCGAACGCGGGGTGGGCCAGGTTGTTCTCGTCGCGCCACTGAACATTTCCCTGGATCGTGATGCAGCTGCCAAGGATGCCGGGCAATCCATTTGGGGCCGGCACACTTTCGGGCCGAAGGCCCAGGGCATCGACCCATTCCTGTTCCTGGCCCGAGCGTACCGGGCGGGGGATCGAAGCCTGGTTGGATTCGCCGATCACGGTCAGAAGCCGGATCGTCGATTCACGGGCCGCCTCTTCGGACAGGCGTCCCGCATTGAAGTCGTCCTCGATGGCCCGGATCTGCAACGGCAACACCGCGCCCATGCCGGCATACCAGCGTCCGTCATGATTGTAGAAGGCGATCGTCTCGCTCTTCGTCCAGACCATGCCGTCCGCGGCGTTGCGCGCCTCGACCAGCACCGTCACCTCGGATGGCTCGCCGCCATTCAGTACGATCGGCAGTTCAAAATTGATGCCGCCGTTCGCATCGAGCGTCGGGACGAGCGGGCGCTTCCCCGCGCTCAGCAACTGGACCGGGCCGCGCGCCGTCGGCTCCATGTCGATGGAAGCGATATCGGCCGTCGTTTCGATTCGGCCATTCACGATCACCGTTCCGCCGGTGGCCAGGGCGCTCTCGACCGTCTCGAGCGAAATCTGAATTGGAACGCTGATCGCGCCCGTACAGATGGATGGAGATTCACGCCGTTCCATCGCGATGTCCGGCGCGACCGCGGCGCCGGTGGTGCCCGCGAGGGCAACCAGGACAAGGAGATGGGACAGTACAGTCGAATGCGTTCGCATGGTGGGACCTCCGGAGTCTGGTTGTTCGCGAACGGGGGCCATGAGGCAGGGGGAATGTGGTCGCGCCCCCAATGGGCGATCACAAGAGCGAAGACTACTCGAAGAGTGGCAGATTGCTAAGAGAAATGATTGGCACCGACGGGTGAATTGGCGCACTGCGGCTGCCCAGCCCTGCAGATCATGTTAAGCCAGTCCATCTTGAGACGCGCTTTTAACCTCGTGATAAGCCCCGCCGGTTCAACAATCTGCGCGAGATTGCGCTCCCCGTCGCGCCCGCGACCTGGGGTGCGGTGAAGGCCCGCTTCGTCGAACCATAGGCACCAAAACGGGGTGGCCCCGGCGAACCGG
>JAWXBZ010000258.1:0-16400 GCA_034440375.1 Candidatus Eiseniibacteriota bacterium | reverse complement strand
GGGGTGGAATTCTGGGTGGAGGCGGAGCATGGTCGGCACCAGGTGCCCGACAATTGGGCGCTCGAAAAATGAGAGGGCCATCTCGGGTTCGCCGAGCTGCATGGAAATGCGGGCAGCGAGCAACAGGGTGCCGGTGTTGAGGCCGCTATGGGGGGCCATCTCCCGCAGCAGTTCGAGCGCTTCGGCCGGGCGGCCGGACGCGGCGTGCAGCATTGCTTCGACGGACCTCATGTTCGAGGCATCCGCGCCGGCGGCGGCGGCCCGGACCAGCAGTGCGCCGGCGGCGGCTGGGTCGCCCTGCCTGTTGGCAAGAATTGCCTGGGTCATGTACGAAGCGGTCATGTAAAACGGTTTGTCGGAAATTTCGAGAAGCCGTTCGGCGAGGGCCAGGGTTTCGTCAGGGCGCCCTGTCATGTGGGTGATCCCCATGAGCCAGGTGGTGGCGAAGGCTTCCTGCGGGTCGATTTCGAGGGCACGCCGGTGACCTCGTTCCGCACCAGCCACATTGCCCGATTCGAAGGCCACCACGGCGAGGTTGATGATCGCGGGGAGATAGCGGGGATTGGCCTCGATAGCCTGGCCCAGTGACCGAATCTCCCCCTCGACGTCGTTCAGGCCGCGAAGATTCAACGCCTCGGCCTTATGACCCTCCGCGAGCGACGGATTCAGGTTGATGGCCTTGCGGGCCGCGGCCAGCCCCTTGTTCAGCATGGCCGCCGGGTCGGACGCATAACCCCAGTGCATCGTCTGCGCGCAGGCGTCGGCCAGTCCGGCCCAGGCCAGCGCGTAGTTCGGGTCGATGGCGATGGCCTGCTCGAACAGCTCGACGGCCTCCTTCAGACTGTCGGCCTGGTAACGGCCGTACTGATCGCGGCCGCGCAGGTACAGGTCGTAGGCCCGCACGTCATCGGGACGATTGCCGATCAGCGCTTCGGCTTCCGCCGGAGTCAACGCCACGCGGAGCGCTTCGGTGATCGAGGCGGCAATCTCCTCCTGCACGGCAAAGACATCCTCCATCGTTCGGTCGTAGCGGTCGGCCCAGAGGTGAAAGCCGTCGGCGGCGTTGATCAACTGCGCGGAGATACGGACGCGATCGCCCGCGCGACGCACGCTTCCTTCAAGCACGGCCGTGACCGAGAGTTCGGCCCCGACCTGCGCCGGATCGACAGTCTTGCCGCGATAGCGGGCCACCGCGTTCCGCGAGGCCACATTCAATCCCTTGATCTTGGAGAGATCAGTGAGAATGTCCTCGGTGATGCCGGCGCAGAAATAGTCACTCTCCGAATCACTGGACAGGTTTTCGAAGTAGAGAACCGCCAGCGACGGCCGAGCGGACGCGGTCGCCGGTCGGGCCATTGTCGGCGACGACATCTCCAGACGGATCGCACCCAGTTCCAGGCGCAGGTCACCGATGGCCCGCGGACGCTGGGCCATCTCCTTGGTCAGACAGCGGCGCACGATGTCCAGGATGCGGGGTGGCAACGCAGCCGGCAGCAGCCCCCAGTCGGGCTCCCGCTCGAGGATGCGGGCCACGACGTCCGACACGGTGTCCCCGGAAAACGTCGGACGGCCGGACAAGCACTCGTACAAGAGACATCCGAAGGCCCACACGTCGGTGCGCCGGTCCACTGCCTGCCCGCGCGCCTGCTCGGGACTCATGTAGGGAGCCGTGCCGAGAATCATTCCTTCGCGCGTGGCGGACAGGGCCATCGTGGGCGAGGCCGACAGATCGGGCGACGACGCGGACGACACGGCGGCGGCTCCCTTGGCCAGTCCGAAATCGAGGACCTTGACCATCCCGGCACCTGTGATCATGACGTTGCCGGGCTTCAGATCGCGGTGCACGATGCCCCCGTCATGCGCGGCTTCGATGGCCGCCGCCACCTGCATGCCGATGTCGAGTGCCACGACCGGAGCCATGGCCCCTCGGGCCAGCCGCGCGGACAGGGTTTCCCCGTCCACCAGTTCGAGGACAAGATGCGGCACACCCTCGAGGGTTTCCAGCCCGTAAATGGCCGCGATGTTCGGATGGTTCAGCGAGGCCAGGACACGCGCTTCGCGCTCGAAGCGAGCCAGCCGTTCCGCATCCCCCGACATCGCCTCCGGCAGCGCCTTGATGGCCACCTGGCGTTCCAGCCGGGGATCCTGCGCGCGATAAACCAACCCCATCCCGCCGGCCCCGAGGGGACCCAGGATTTCGTAGGGACCAACGCGCGTGCCGGGCGTGAGCGTCATGGGGAGATCCGATTGTAACAGGTGTAAAAATTGGGCCGCCACCGGCGTTTCCAAGGTCAGGGATAATAGCATCGGCGAGTGGACCGCTGGTAGGATCCGCGCCCATCGGAAGTTCCCGGGTCAGGCGGCGCGCGACCACCGCGCGGATCAGGAAGGAGTCATCGTGAGCACCGTTCGAGTTCTCGTCGGAACCAAGAAGGGCGCGTTTGTCCTGACATCGGATGCCATGCGCATGAAGTGGGGGGTCGAAGGCCCGCTGTTCGCGGGCTGGGAGATGTATCACGTCAAGGGTTCACCGGTGGATCCGGATCGCCTGTACGCCTCCCAGTGCAGCGGTTGGTTCGGGCAGATGATCCAGCGCTCCAACGACGGCGGCAAAAGTTGGGAGCCGGTCGACAATAAATTCGTTTATGACGGCATTCCCGGCACGCACCAGTGGTTCGACGGCACGCAGCATCCATGGGAGTTCAAGCGGGTATGGCACCTGGAGCCGTCGCTGACCGATCCGGACATGGTCTACGCCGGCGTGGAGGACGCGGCCATGTTCCGCACGACCGACGGTGGCGCGTCGTGGCATGAAATGTCGGGACTGCGCAATCACAATACGGGTCCGCAGTGGTCGCCGGGCGCCGGGGGCCTGGGGCTGCACACCATTCTGATCGACCCGACCAATCCCCAGCGGATCTTCATCGCCATCTCGGCCGCTGGCGCTTTCCGCACCGAGGACGGCGGCACCACCTGGAAGCCGATCAACAAGGGGCTCAGGTCCCAGTACATTCCCGACCCGGACGCCGAAATCGGCCACTGCGTTCATCGCATCGCCTTGCACCCCTCGCGGCCGAACGTGCTGTTCATGCAGAAGCACTGGGACGTCATGCGCAGCGACGACGCCGGCGATTCATGGCACGAAGTCAGCGGCAACCTGCCGACCGATTTCGGATTTCCAATTGATGTGCACGCCCACGAGCCGGAAACCATTTATGTCGTTCCGATCAAGAACGACTCGGAGCACTTTCCGCCCGAGGGCAAGCTACGTGTCTACCGCAGCCGAACCGGCGGCAACGAATGGGAAGCGCTCACCAAGGGGTTGCCGCAGAGCGATTGCTACGTGAACGTGCTGCGCGATGCCATGGCTGTCGACCAGCTCGATTCGTGCGGCATTTACTTCGGCACCACCGGCGGTCAGGTGTACGCATCCACCGACTCCGGCGATAACTGGACGGCCATCGTGCGCGATCTCCCCGCGGTGCTGTCCGTCGAGGTCCAGACGCTGGCATGATCCGGGTGGAACTGCCCGCGCACCTGCGGACCCTGGCGCGCGTCGAGGGCGAGGTGGAACTCGATGTCGAGGCACCGATCACACTCCGATCGGTCCTCGACACGCTCGAGGCCCGCTATCCCGTGCTGCGTGGGACGATTCGCGACCATGTCACACTGAAGCGCCGGGACTTCCTGCGCTTCTTCGCCTGCCAGGAAGACTGGTCCCACGAATCACCGGACGCGCCATTGCCGGAGCCCATCGTTTCCGGCGCGGAACCGTTGCTGGTGGTGGGGGCGATTGCGGGGGGGTAGGGCATACCGTGGCCAGTTCGCCGGAAGTCATGATTGTTGACAACATTTAGCCTCTGGTTTCTTGAACTGCGTACTCCAGAGCTCCTGATCGAGGCAGCACGCTTGCACGAGTCGCGCGTCCGATCACTTGCTTCACGTCGAGAGCTGCTGAAGCACGCCATTTCAGGCGAAATGGACGCCCTGCGCTCTGAACTGCGCGCTGAAGAAGATGTCGAGCGCGAACTGGATCGAAGCTACTGGGAGCCGCTCCGTCGGGAGATTGAGAAACTTCGCCACCGCCGCCCGCTCAATCTCCGAACTTGACCCCCTGGGCCAGCGGCAGGCTGGTGCTCCAGTTGATGGTGTTGGTCTGGCGTCGCATGTACACCTTCCAGGCGTCGGAGCCCGATTCGCGGCCGCCACCGGTATCCTTTTCGCCCCCGAAGGCGCCGCCGATTTCCGCCCCACTGGTGCCGATGTTGACGTTGGCGATGCCGCAGTCGGAGCCTTGATACGATAGAAAAATTTCGGCCTCGCGCATGTTGTCGGTGAAGATGGACGACGAGAGGCCCTGCGGCACCCCGTTGTGGAGTGCCAGGGCCTCATCGAGTTCCTTGATGGCTTCGGCCGGGGATGAACTCTTCGAGCCATATCCGATGATGTACAGAATCGGCGCGAAGGTTTCATCCTGGACGATCTGGTATTCGTTCCGGGCCAGGGCGATACAGGGCTTGACGTAATGCCCGCCGGGAAAATCGGCGCCGCTCAGAACATCGCCGCCGTACACCACCGTGCCGCCTTCGGCCTTCAGCCGCTCGATGGCCTTCTGCATATCGGAAACAGCCTCGTGGGTGACGAGCGGCCCCATCAGGGTCGATGCCTTGCGCGGATCGCCGATCGGGATTCCTTCGTAGGCTTTCACAAGTCGCTGAACCAGCGCCTTCTTGATCGATTCGTGGGCGATGATCCGGCGCGTGGAGGTGCAGCGCTGCCCGGCCGTACCCACGGCGCCGAACAGGATGGCCCGCAGGGCCAGATCCATGTTGGCGTTGGGGGTCACGACGATGGCGTTGTTCCCGCCGAGTTCGAGGATCGTCCGGCCAAAACGGCCATTGACGACCTGGGCAACCCGCTCGCCCATCTTGCAGCTGCCGGTGGCCGATACCAGCGGCACGCGACGGTCATGCAGCATCCGGTCGCCCACGGTGGAACCCTTGCCGATGGTCAGCGAGAAAACCGCCGGATCGACGCCACTCTCCCGGCATACCTGTTCCGCAATCCGCGTACAGGCGATGGCGGTCAGGGGTGTCTTGCTGGCCGGTTTCCAGACGGTTGAATCGCCGCAGACGGCCGCGATGGCGGCGTTCCAACTCCAGACCGCCACCGGAAAGTTGAAGGCGCTGATGACGCCGACAACGCCGAGCGGATGCCACTGCTCGTACATGCGGTGGTCCGGCCGCTCCGAGTGCATCGTGAGGCCGTAGAGCTGGCGCGACAGGCCGGTGGCGAAATCGCAGATGTCGATCATCTCCTGAACTTCGCCCTCACCCTCGGAGGTGACCTTGCCCATCTCAAGGGTGACGAGCTGCCCCAGTTCAGTCTTCAGATCGCGCAGGCGATTGCCGAGCCGTCGGACGATTTCCCCGCGCCGGGGCGCCGGCAGCTTGCGCCACTCCAGAAATGCCGCATGGGCCCGGGTCACGATCTGGTCATATTCCGCTTCGGTCACCTGCGTCACCGAGCCGATGGTTGAACCGTCGATCGGAGAGGTGACCGCAAGGACCGGGCCTGAACCGATCCACTCACCGGCAAATCCGCCGGCATGTTTATCGGTGAGGCCAAGGATTTTCATGAAGTTGCTCGTGATTGCCATGCCGGGATCCGTCACTTTCGTGGCTGAAATGTCAGGGGCGCCGCGTGCGGCCCATTTGGTAAGAGGGGTGGAATCCTACCGCAACTTGATCCAGGGGGAGAGGGCGGGAAGCGTCAGAATGATGGCGGCGACGAGGCTGCAGGCCAAACTGTTGCGGCACAGGTTGTTGATCTCCAGGGGGTGGGTGGCGACCTCGCAATTTGGGCTCAGGAATCCGGCCGGACTGGCCATTGAGGACATAGTCTATCAGGCCCCTGGCCGGGCCGGCGTTGTGACCCGAAGGTGCGTGTCATGCCCTGACCCGTTCTGGCCTATAATGGTCCCCTCAACGATCCAGCGTCCTTTTCCGCTTCCAAGGGGAGATCACTGTTTTGGCAAACCGACAAACCTCATTCGCCAAGCGTCAGAAAGAACTCGCTTCGAAGGCACGGCAAGTGCGTAAGGCCGAAAAAAAGGCATTGCGCCAGAGTACAACCGTAGAGCGGCCCGAAAACGGCGAGGACCCTGATATCGCCCATATCCGCCCGGGCCCCCAGCCGATTCCTCAAGACTAGCGCTCGACTCGTTCGGATATCCGGCTTTCCGAGTCACCTCTTCCGGCGCGGCCACTTCTGGCTTGATGAGGGATCTTGTTTATCGTATATTGACGATTAACGATGAAACCAGACTCTCGATCCTCCGCCTCGCGCCAGTCGGCGCGGCCCCGCGATATTGAACTTGGCCGGCTGGCCAAGGCGCTCGGCCATCCCGCGCGGGTGGCCATCCTGAGGCTGCTGATCCGCCGGGGTGAGTGTGTCTGCGGTGCAATTGTCGATGAATTGCCGCTCGCCCAGGCGACCGTTTCACAGCATCTCAAGGTGCTGAAGGAGGCCGGACTCATCCAGGGCGAAATTGACGGCCCCCGCGTCTGTTATTGCGTCGATGCGTCTGGACTCAGGAGATTGCGTGAGCTGTTCGAGGAACTGGGCTCCTTGGTGGAGCCACGGAAAGGAGAAGGAAAGTGAGCGAAGACATTCGTGAAGTCGTCCGCGAGAAGTACGGGGCCATCGCCGAGGGCCGCCCCTCGGGGACCGGCTGCTGCGGTGGCTCGTGCGGCACCGACGTGCTGACCGAGATCGGCTATTCCGCCGAGCAGGCCTCGGCCATTCCCGAAGGCGCGAACCTCGGGCTTGGATGCGGAAATCCTCTGGCCCTGGCGGAGGTGAAACCGGGCGAGACGGTCCTTGACCTTGGTTCGGGGGCGGGCATTGACTGTTTTCTGGCCGCGCGCGAGGTAGGGCCGACCGGCCGGGTCATCGGTGTCGACATGACGCCGGCGATGCTGGCGAAAGCCCGCGCCAACGCCACGAAGGTCGCCGAGGCCAACATCGAATTCCGTCTCGGGGAGATCGAGCATCTGCCGGTGGCCGACTCGAGCGTGGATCTGATCATCTCGAATTGCGTCATCAACCTGTCGCCGGACAAGCCGCAGGTGTTTCGCGAAGCCTTCCGGGTGCTGAAGCCCGGCGGTCGCCTGCTGGTCAGTGACCTGGTGCTGACGCGACCGCTGACTTTGGAGATGCAGAAGTCGGTCGATCTCTACATTGGTTGCGTTGCCGGCGCCTCGATGAAGGAGGAGTACCTTGGCATGATGCGGGAGGCTGGACTGGCCTCGGTCGAAGTCCTCAACGAGAGTCGCTACGACGTTGGTGTTGATTCGTTACCGGCCGACAGCCCGGAGCGCGCGGCGTTCGACTCGGTCGTGTCGGTGAAGGTGGGTGCAGTGAAGCCGATCCGGGCCTGCTGATCGGTTCTCCGCGAAAGCGTCACTCCAGTGGCCCAGTTTGTCTTGCCGTCGTCACAGCGATGTAGCATGATCCGGCTCGATCCGGAACGAATCATCTCCCGCCTCGGGCCGCTACCCTGATGGAAGATGGAGTCAAATGCGCACCTGGCAGTCGGCCGGCCGCCTTGGGTTGTTCTGCCCCGCCCCTCACGATGACGTGCCACTCCGCATGGGGCAGGAATAAATGACAGGCACGGTCTGATTCGGAGTCAACCAACTGGGACAGGGTCGGTCCTTCTAAGCAGATGAGAGCCAACCGCGCCGAGGCGACCTGACATGGGGGGGATTTTCACGCTTGCCCCCAGGTGGAGCCGCCTTTGCCGGCAGTGAATCAATGGACCCGGCGGGGTATTTCAGGATGCCCGACACTCGCATGAAACCCATCCGAACAGGTGAGCCGCGATCCGCAGTGATCGCCCTGGCCGCGGTATGGACGCTGTTCGCGGCCGCCCCACTCCGGGCTGAATGGCAGAGCTATCGCGGCTCCCGCGACGGCCTTGCCGACGGACAGGTCCTGGCGCTCCTGGAAGATCGAACGGGGAGCCTCTGGTTTGGTACACCGCGAGGGCCCTCCCGCTTCGACGGTTTTCGATGGCTTTCTCCGGACCTGGGCACCGCCAACCCGGTAGTCCAGGCGATCACGGAGACAGAAGATCAATTTCTTTGGTTTGGCATTCAGGGCGGAGGGGCAGTTCAGTTTCGCGAGGCGACCAGGGAACGCCGCATCTTTTCGGTCGCCTCGGGGCATCTGCCAAGCGATAACGTTCAGGCCATTCTCGAGGATCACGCCGGTGATCTCTGGTTCGGCACGCCCAATGGCCTGGTTCGCCGGGAGGCCGCTGGCGGCCAATGGACCACGTTTCAGCCCGAATCCGGCGGCCTCGTACATCCAAACGCCTGGCGGCTGCTCGAGGACAGCCAACGATTCCTGTGGGTGGCCACGCCCGAGGGAGTCGGCCGTCTCGCTCCGGACCGGTTGAGCTGGGAGAGTTTTCGCGCCGACCCCGACGGTCTTGGGCGCGACAGTGTTCTTGCCATGGCCGAAGATCTTTCCGGCGGGATCTGGTTTGGAACCGACCAGGGGGCCTGGCGGTGGCGGCTCGTGGCGGGAGTGCCCGAGTGGAAGCACTTCCAGGAGGCGGACGGACTTCGTAACACCACCGTTCTGGCGATTCATGTCGATGAGGTCGGCGGCGTCTGGTTCGGGGGGACGCGCGGCATCGACCACTTCGATGGTCGCACCTGGCGAACCTACTCCACGACCACGGACGGGCTTCCTCTCGGACGCGTCTTTTCCCTCCTCGTCGACCGATCGAGAAACCTGTGGGTCGGAACCGAATCGAATGGCCTGTTCCGATACGACCGGGTCGACATCCAGGGGTTCATCGCGCCGGAAGGGTTCAGCGACTGTTCGCCCCGCCCCGCGCTGGGCGGCCGCATCCAGCCGATCCTGGCCAGCAACTGCGTCCAAGGGCTCGTGGAGGATCAGTTCGGCGAAATCTGGGCCGCCACCTCTGATCGAGGAGCTGCCAGGCTGGATCGATCCGGTCGGTGGACGTTTCTTCGTCGCGCGGCCGGCCGGTCCCTGTCCGACTCCCTGAGCTCGGTCTTCCTCGATTCGGGCGGCCGCCTCTGGTTCGGCAGCGGGAACGTGTCGGGATTCGGCCGATATGCCGGCGTGTCAATCCTGGAATCGGACCGCGTGACCTGGACCGCGTGGCGTGGACCTGGAGTACTCCCCGACGACAATGTCCTCTCCCTCCACGAGGATCGCGCTGGCACCGCCTGGGTCGGCACAGCGGCGGGCGTTGCCGCCCGGTCCGGGGGCACGTGGCGACCCTTCCTGTCGCGCTCGGTCGTGGGTTACGACGTCCAAGTCTATGCCATCCAGGAGGATTCGACGGGTGGCATCTGGCTGCGCACCTCCGACGGGCTGTTTCGGATGGCACCGGGCGCATCCGGGCCGGTTGCGCTCGGTCCCGCCGACGGACTCTGGACCACCGACGTTCGCGCCCTCTTTCCGGCGCCCGGCGGGGAGGTCTGGATTGCCGCCGCCGGGGGATTCGGCGTCTGGCGGGACGGTGTCGTGACCCGCTCCCCGTTGACGACTGAGGACGCCGAAGCGATCTACCGCACGATGTCCGGTGACATCTGGGTCGGACTGTCGAACGGTGCCCTTCGCCTCCCGTCCTCCGGAGCGCACGAACTCCACGCCGGAGACGTGCTCGGCTCCACGCCAGTCACCCGCATCTTCGGAGACCGCTCCGGAACGGTCTGGGTGGCCACGTTCGGTGGGCTGGCTCGATTCAACGGAGTCGGCTGGAACCGGTTCACGACCAGCGATGGCCTCGTATCGGATCAAATATCCCACTTCCTCGAGGATGTCCGGGGTCGCCTCTGGTTCGGCAGCTTTTCCGGCATCTCGCAATACGATCCGGACGAGACGGCGCCCCAGACGGTGTTTGTCTCAACGCCCCCGGCCATTTCCGCGACGCGAAACGTCCGCTTCGTCTTCGCCGCCGGTTATGGAGAGGTCGCCGACGTCGAATACCGGTCCGCACTGGACAGCCAGTCCTCCAACTGGACACCCAACGTGACCACCGAGTTCTTCGGTCTGGCCGATGGGAGGCACCTGTTCGAGGTCGAGGCTCGCGACTGGAGTCGCAACGCGGACCCGACGCCGGCCCGGCTCGAGTTCGAAGTCGACGCCACGCCGCCGCCGGCCGTCATTTCCGCGCCGGCATTCGGGCAGGCCGTGCAGGGAGCGCAGGTCGTCCGTGGGACCGCCTCCGATCCCCGTTTCCGCCACTACCGGCTGGAGCTGCGTCCCGCCGAACACTCATCATGGGACGGGCCCTCCGTCACCCGGCTGGACGAGGGATCAGAGCCAATCGAACTCGGCCCGCTGGCCGATTGGGATACGCAAAAATTTCCCGACGGCAATTACGAGATGCGGCTGGTCGTGGAGGACACGCTGGGCCTGACGGGAATCGCGCAGTTGTCACTGGTAGTCGACAACGAGGCGCCCTTCGCCAACGTGACAACCCCTGTCCGGATAGCGGCCTTCACCGGCGGAGATGTCTACACAACCGGGGGAGAGGTTCACCTCTACTTTCCCCCCCGGGCTTTCTCACTGGATGCGGTGGTCACGATCCAGCCCGCGCCGGAATCCGGAGGGCCGGCGGAAGGGGCCGCACCCGTGGTGGCCTGGGACATCGATTGGGGGAACCCGCGCCTGGAAAAGGCCGGCGTTGTCGAGCTGTCGCCGGGAAGTCCGGTCACCGAACCGCTCACGCTCCACCGTTCGATCGACCAGGGCCTCTCCTGGAGTCGACTCGGTGGGAGTCCGGCCGGTTCGGGTGGCAGCATCGTCGGCATCATCGATCAGCCCGGCCGATACGCCCTCTTCCCCGAGGGTTCACCTCCCGACGGGGGATCCGAATTCTCGAGGCCGATCGTCATCCCGCGCGTCTTCACGCCGGACGGCGGCTCGCCGGGGCAGGTGGCCATCAGTTTCACGCTCGGCCGGTCGGCTGAAGCCACCGTGCGTGTCTTCAACCGCGCCGGACGGATGGTGCGGGAATTGGCGCACCAGGTGCCGATGACCAGCGGGATCAACCTGCTCCGCTGGGACGGGCGGGACGATGACGGCACCGTCGTTACCGACGGACTCTACTTCGTGCGAGTGGAATCCGGTGACGAGTCGCGGACCCAGACCCTGGTGGTGAGGCGATGATCCGGCCGGTCCTGATCGCCGGCCTGTTCGCGCTGACTGCCGGGCCCGCCGCCGCGGCCCGGGAACAGGTGGCGATGGGAGCGCGCGCCATCGCCCTTGGCGGCGCCTATTCGGCCGTGGCCGACGACGCATCGGCCATCTTCTGGAATCCGGCCGGGCTGTGCCAGCTCGGGCACCAGGAGCTGGTCGGTTCCCATGCGAATCTTTACGGCACCGGACTCAAGCAGAACGTGATCGGTGCCGTCGTTCCATTCACGCCTGACCAGGCTGCGGCCTTCGACTGGTACAGCAACGGGTACGACGATAACGAACTTGACTTCGGAGAGAATCGTCTCGACCTGGCCTGGTCGCAGCGACTGCATCGCCGCGTGGCGGTCGGGGTCAACGTGAAGTACCTGTCACGGAACATCGGACTGGACGGCGTGACGCTCGGCAGCGGCCGGGGGTTTGGACTCGACCTCGGGCTCATGACCGTTCTCTCCGAGCACGCCCGTCTCGGCGTCGTCCTCCAGGATTTCCAGGATACCAGCCTCGATTACTCGGACGTCGGCTCGACGGTCGTCTACCCGAGCAGTCTTCGCCTGGCCGCCGCATGGAATCCGTTCCAGCCCCTGCTGCTGGCAATGGATCTGGACGATCGCCTCCACGCCGGAGTCGAGTATTCCCCGGTCGATTTCCTGGCGTTTCGAGCCGGGTTCCAGGATGACACCGGCGGCCCCGAGGGAACCGTCTGGAGCGCGGGCACGGGCGTCCGGCTGGGCATCATCAAGTTTGACTATGCCGTCGAGTTTCATCCCGACCTGGGGGAGACGAACCACTTCGATCTGGGCATTGCCTTCAACTTCAATCCGGCCCAGGTGCGAATCGAGCAGGTGGAGGCCAACGAGGTCTACACCTCGCTCTACAAGTCGTACGACACGAAACCGGTGGCTCGCGTGCGCCTGCGGAATCTCAAGGACTCGCCGCTCACGGTCCGGGTCGGGCTTCTGCTCCCCGACCTGATGGATGAACGCTCGGAGACCGAAGTCTTGTTGAGGCCGCGAGCCTCGCTGGATATCGAGCTGCCCGCCGTGCTGTCCGACAAGGTCATGAAGCTGGCCGGCGACCGCCAGGTTCCGGTCCAGGTGTCGGTGTCCTATCAGAGCGCCCGGCTCTCGCGGACCGAGAAGCGAAACTCCAAGTGCCTGGCCTACGCTCCGGGCGCGATCAACTGGGGCGGCGGCATGGAGCAGGCCGCAGCCTTCGTCACCACGCGTGATCCAGCTGTGGACGCCCTGGCCCGGCAGGTCGCCGGCGAGGCGGCCCGGGCGGGAACGGGCCCGTTCCAAAATCGCAATCTATCCTTCGCCGCCGCGGTGATTTCGGCGCTGCAGGCGCTCGGCCTGGCCTACGTTCCCGACCCGAGCAATCCGTTCGCGACCATTTCGGAAGAATCGCGGGCCGTCGACACGATCCACTATCCACGGGAAACGCTGGCCAGCGGCGTGGGCGATTGCGACGACACCACGGTGCTGGTTTGCTCCCTGCTGGAAAACCTCGGGATCGCTACTCGATTCGTGGACGTGCCGGGGCATATCTTTCTCATGTTCGACTCGGGGGTTCATGAGCGAAACCGGCTGGGACTTCCGGTCGACGAGTCGCTCTACGTCGTCGAGAACGAGACCATCTGGATTCCGCTCGAAACCACGCTGATCTCGCGTGGTTTCGCCGGGGCCTGGACGGCCGGGGCCGAAAGCTACGCCTCGTGGCGGGCGCGGGATGTCGTCAACACGGTGGATGTCGCGGCCTCGCAGGCCGCCTTCCTGCCGGCGGAACTCCCCGGCACACCCTCGACCGCGTTCCTTGGTCGTCTCGGGAAGTTTGACGAACTCTTCGCGGCGGAGACCGCGACGATGGCATCGCGACGGAGCGAGTTCCTCGCCGAACGCTTCGGGGGGGCTGCCACGTCGGCTGTGTCGCCGCAGGCGGCGAGCACGGTGGCCGAACTCCTGTACCGCTCCGGGCGTTACGAGGCGGCGCGCCGACAGCTCGAAACCGCGCTGGAGGGAGCTCCGGGTTCGGCCCTCCTGCTCAACAATCTGGGAGTCGTGGCCGCCGCCGTTGGGGAACTGGAGCGGAGCATCGACTACTTTGCCGAGGCAATTGACACGGAACGTCGCGACGCGGGAATCTGGCTGAATCTCGGCCTGGCCCGGTATGTCATCGGCGATTCCGGTCAGGCGATGGATCCTGTCGTGCAAGGGTTGGAACTGTCCGGCGGTTACAAGGAAGCGGCCAGACTCCTCCGAATCCCGGCTCGTCCCGACGAACGTGCCGCCCAGAAACGGCTCACGTCCGAAGAGGTGCGGCGCCTGCTTCGCGAGGCAGTGAAGCGCGTTCCGACCGTCGCCGCCTCGTCCGACAGTCTGTCGCCGGAACGACCGGCGGTCACGCCGCAACCGCAGGGCGTGCGCGTGGCCGCCGCCCGGGCGGGAGAGGACGCGCTCCGCGAGTACCTGTACTGGAAGCCATGAGGAGGTCGAGATGAAGCGAACACGTCGAGCGGGTGCGCTCATGATCCTGGCCGGACTGATCACCGTCGCGGTCGCCCGGGGAAGTGACCAGCCGGCGGACGGCAATGCCGCCGGCGTGGTCGGGGAGTACGGCATCTCGCTGGCTCTTGGCGGCCGGCTGGACGAGGCGGAGACGGCGTTTCTTTCCCAGCTCTCCCTGGCGCCACAAGATGCCGGCGCCCTGAACAATATCGGCAACCTCTACTTCCTCCGGAACGACGTCGACGTGGCGCTGGTCTTCTACGTTCGGGCGCTGGGGATCGACAGCACCGACGCCGGCGTGACGATCAATCACTCGGTGGCGTTGATGGCCGCGGGAGACGAGGCCGGTGCTCTGCGCGAGGCCTCGCGTGCCATCGAGATGGCCGGCGGGGTGGAACAGGCCACGGCCCTGATGGCCATTCATGGCGATTCGGCCGATGCTCCGGCGGAGCGTGCCGCCGAGGGTGGAACCCTCAGCAAGGCCTCTGTCCGTGCGCTTCTCATGGAGGCCTCCCGGCAGGTGCCGGCATCGCCCGCTCCTGGCGATTCCGCAACGGTCAAAGCGCCGAGCAAGCCCCGGGACAAGGCCTTACGAACGCCGCAAGCCTGGCGATCGGCCGGACCCCGCGGCGACGAGAGCGCCGCCGCGCCGTCAAGTCTCTACTGGAGTCGCTAGCTTCGCCGTGCCCCAACTCGGAGCACGCCGAAATCCGCGTCACCTGATCGCGGGGACCGTGGTCGCCATCGCCTGCCTGGCCGTCCTCAGCCTTCTTCATGTCGGGGGGGTCTTCCGCACGGCCGACCTCAAGATTCGGGATGGCCGGTACCTGCTGCGCGGCAAACAGCTTGCTTCGCCACGCATCGCGCTGGTGACCATCGACGACCGGACCATCGAGGCCTATGGCCGGTGGCCGCTGCCCCGAAGCCAGTACGCGGTGCTGATCGGTGCGCTGGGTGAGGGTGGGGCCGCCGTCATCGGTCTTGATCTCCTCCTGTTCGACCGCGTCGACGCAGCCGACGACTCGACCCTGGCCCTCCTGACCGGTGAGTTTCCCAATGTTGTCCACGCCTTCGTCTTCCCCCCCCGGGATTCGAACCTGGAAGCGGAGCACTTCCTGCCGGATGATCGGGCCGCCCGCCTCAAGCTGGACAGCTTTCCCAACCCCGGGCTGCCCATCTGGCAGACCAGCGAAATCGCCCTTCCGTTCGAGGATCTTCTCTTCTCTTCCCACGCGCTGGGGCACGTAGCGGTCCTGCTCGACCAGGACGGCCCTGTCCGTCGGCTCCCATTCCTGGTCGGATTTCGCGATCGGGTCTATCCTGCCCTCTCCCTTCGAATGATCGGCCTTGCCAGGGGAGAGAGAGAGCCGCCACGGGCGGAACGATCTCCCGGGGGCATCATCGTCATCTGGGCGAATGGCGAGCGGCTCGAGATGCCGGTCGATGGCGAGGGAGGCACCGCCATCGACTTCGCGGGCGACTCGGATGCCTTTCCCAACCAGTACTCGATGCTCGATGTCGTCCAGTGGTACAGCTCCGGGCAGGATTCGCTGCTTCGCCGGGCGTTCCAGGACCGGATCGTGCTGGTCGGCAACACCGCCGTGGGCGAGGCCGCCGCCGACATCGGGACCACACCGTTCAGCAACAAGACGCCGCTGGTATACGTTCATGCCAACGCCCTGGACGCCCTCCTCGAAGGTCGATTCCTGCGCCATGTCTCGTTGCCGACCTTCCTGATCCTGTGGACGCTGGCGACCGTGTTGATCGGCTGGCTGGTCATGACCCGTCCGCTGCTGCAGGCTGCCGTCAGCGTCCTGATCATCGCCGTCGCCTGGCAGGCCACGGCCTTCTTCAGCCTGGCCCTGGGACGTCTCGACATGCCGTCGGTCCTCCCCGCCACGCTGCCGTTCCTGGTCTATGCCACGCTCGGCAGCTTCCGACTCTTTTTCGTGGAACGACATGCCGGCGAACAGGACCGCGAGTTGCAACTAGCCCGCGACATTCAGCAGAAGCTCCTCCCCCAGCAAGCCCCGGACCTTCCCGATCTCGACGTATTTGGAACCAACATGCCGGCGCAGGAAGTCGGCGGAGATTACTTCGACTGGATCCCCCGGCCGAACGGTGATCTCCTGGTGGCGCTGGGGGATGTTTCCGGAAAGGGTGTTTCCGCCTCGCTCTTGATGTCACACCTCCGGGCCTCGCTTCACGTGGAGGCCCGGAACAGCTCCAGCCCGGCCGACATGGCCCGTCACATGCATCGATCGCTTTACACGGCCGTCGAGCGCGGCCGCTTCGCCACCTTTTTTCTCGCGACCCTGTCTCCCAGCGAAGAGGAACTCGTCTTCTGCAATGCCGGACACAATCCACCGTTCCTGGTGACCGCCGACGACGTCGTCCTTCTCGAGGCAACCGGTCTGCCGCTCGGCCTGATGGATATCGATGACTACAACGAAGGACGTCAGCCCTTTCGGCGCGGGGATGTCCTCGTTGTCTTTTCGGATGGCGTGACCGAGGCACCGCAGGGGGCTGACCTGTACGGTGACGAACGGTTGATCGCCCTGGTTACGGGGATGGCCCGCCGGGGAGATTCGGCGGAGCAGATCGGAAACGCCATTCTATCCGACGTGGCCGCGTATACGCGGCGCG
>JAWXBZ010000257.1:0-7269 GCA_034440375.1 Candidatus Eiseniibacteriota bacterium | reverse complement strand
GGGCCGGGATCATGGGGTCGCACAATAGACGGCTCTCGTTGACATGACCAGCCGACCGCCTGCTGCGCGCCTTCGACCTGTTTTCAACTTGAATCCGTGTTGCCACTCGGGGATACTGGTCGGCTTATGACGACGCCAGAATTGACATCGCACGCGCCCGGCGTGGAAAACCTTCCCCGGGTAGCCTATTTCTGCATGGAATTTGGACTTTCCGAAAAATTCCCGATTTACTCGGGGGGCCTCGGCATCCTCGCCGGCGACTACATGAAATCCGCCGGCGATCTCGAAATGCCGGTGGTCGGTATCGGCCTCCTCTGGAACAACGCCACCCATCAAGTCCTTGACGGCGACGGCAACCCGACCGATGAGTGGCGTCCAATCGGCCACGACTTTCTCGAGGATACCCACGTCCGGGTTCGGGTCCGCATTCGGGCGCGTGAGGTTGAGTGCCGGGTCTGGCGCGTCTCGGGTTTCGGGATCGCGCCCCTTTACCTCATCGAACCGTGTCACAAGGAAGACAGGTGGATCACCGACCGGCTGTATGACACGCGCCCCGACTGTCGCGTGGCCCAGGAGATGCTTCTCGGCATCGGCGGGGTTCGAGCCCTCTCCCGGCTCGGCCTGACCATCGATGTGTTTCACTTCAACGAGGGGCATGCGGTCTTCGCCGGCCTCGAGTTGATCGCCGACCGAATGTCACGGCACGCCTCCTTTGAGGATGCGTGGCGCTGGGCCCGCGAACGAATCGTCTTCACGACGCATACGCCGGTGCCTGCGGGCAACGAAACGCACCCGCTGGCCGAGATCCGTCGCCTGGGCGCGGGCCTCGAACTGGTCGACACCGAGGTTCAGGCGATTGGCGGCAATCCGTTCGGCATGACGGTGGCCGGTCTCCGGCTGTCCCGTCTTTCGAACGCGGTCGCCCAGCTTCATGGCGAAACGGCGCGGAAGATGTGGGCGGGTGTGAGCGGAGCCTCCCCGATCATTGCCATCACCAATGGCGTGCACCAGGCCACCTGGCAGGCACCCGAGGTGGCGGCGAGCCGAAGGGACGCGGCCGACCTGTGGGCGGCGCATGACGCACTGAAGCGGCGGCTGTTCCATCGCGTCGACGAACTGACCGGCGTTCGGCTCAAGACAGATGCGCTGACAATCGGCTTTGCCCGCCGCGCCGCCGGCTACAAGCGTGCCGATCTGATCCTGTCCGATCCAGCTCGAATCGGCGCTCTCCTGAACTCTGGCAAGATACAGATCATCTTCTCGGGCAAGGCGCACCCGGCGGACGGGGTCGGCAAGGACATGGTGGCTCGCCTCACCCTGTTCGCCCGCAAGTGGCCGGCGTCCGTTGTTTTCCTCGAGGACTACGACATGGCCGTGGCCCGTCAACTGGTGTCCGGCGCGGACATCTGGCTGAACAACCCGCAGCGCCCGCACGAGGCCAGCGGCACCTCCGGCATGAAGGCCGCGTTGAACGGTGTCCTTAACCTGAGCGTGCTCGACGGCTGGTGGCCGGAGGGGTGTGTCCATGGCCAGACAGGCTGGGCGATCGGCGGATCTGACGAGGGCCCCGAGCGGGATGCCCGCGATGCGGGCGCGCTGTACGAAATTCTCGAACAGGAAGTGCTGCCGGCTTATGCCGAGCGTGCGAAGTGGACCGGAATGATGCAGGCCTCGATCGAGATGGCCGAGAAAAATTTCACGAGTCACCGGATGGTCCGGGAATATTACCAACGGTTATATGTGCCGACGATCTCACCGTCCGCCGAGCCCGATTACCACGCCGAAGGTGTGGCCGGCTGATTCGTCAGGCCAGGAAACGGCTGACACCTACCGTGGCGGGCTCAACGACGGTCTTCGATGCCCCGGTCAGCAACTGCGCCAGCATTTGTCCCGCCGCCGGCCCCCCGGCCATGCCATGGCCGCCGAGGCCGACCAGCCAGGCCAATCCCGCTAGGCGCGGGTCCGGGCCGATGACGAACCGGTCATCGGGGGTCAACGTGCGCAATCCGGCCCAGGCGTTGGCTATCGAGAGGTCCCTGGCTGATGGTATGAGGCGTGCGACCATTTCGCGGGTGGCGGCCACGGTTTCGGGGCGCACCCCGATGTCGCCGTCCGGTGCATCAACCACGTCGCAGGGGCAGAGCATCAAGCCGCCGGTTTCCGGCCGGAAATAGAAGCCGGCATCCAGATCCCAGACGAATGGCCATGAGGCATCGACGGCATTCCATGGTTCGGTCACGGCAAGGTGACGCCGCGTCACCCGAAGGGGGAGCGGCGCGCCGATCGTGGTCCCGAGCGGGCTGGCGGCGGCTCCCGCAGCAATGACAACAAGGCCCGCGGTCATCGGCCCGACAGTTGTCGCGACGCCGGTCACGCGATCGCCGGCGGTCATGATGGCGTCCACATGCACTCCGCATCGGATGGTGATGCCGGCCCGCTCGGCCCGGCGGGTCAATGCATGGACGGTGGCGCCGATCTCGATCACGCCATCACTGGCGCAAAAGGCGGCGGACTGAAAGCGGGATGCGTCAAGAATCGGGACCCGTCGGGCGGCGGCCCCGGGTGTCAGTTGTTCGACGTCGAGGCCGAGCTCACGCGCCGCCGCGACCCGGGCGTGGCCTGTGCCGATGGCATTGCTGCCCGAAAAAAGGAGTAGCGAGCCGACCGGACGGAACCGTGCCGCTTCACCCGCGGCGAGTTCGGCATAAAATGGCCGGCTGGCCATGGCCAACCGGGCCGCAATCGGATCTTCCGTGTGCTGCAACAGCAGGGAGGCATTGCGGGCCGTTGAGTGACGCCCTGGCTCGGATTCCTGCTCCAGGAGAAGGATTGATCCGGCCCGGTGTTCGGCCAGCCCAACCGCCGCGGCGAGACCGGCGATGCCGCCACCCACGATGACGATGTCGGCGGTGTCGGGGCTTCCGGACGTCCTCACGCCCGGGTTACCACGCGCGGCGGCGGGAGGTCCTGACCCCCAGGAGGCCGAAGATGCCCCGGACCAGTTCCTGCGTGGCGGCCCGTGCCACGGGGCTCTTGAGAATTGTCTGGGCCGCTCCGGGTTCGGGGCGCTGTCGCGGTTCCGCCCGGGGCCGCGAAGTGGATGCCCCCGCGGTGGGCGCGGGTTTCCGGGCGGCCGCTTCCAGCGCGGACTCTTCGGCCACGCGCGCCTGGAGCGCTTCGCGGGCGCTCTGTCGATCGATGTCCGTAACGTAGCGTTCGGCCAGGGGCGAACTTTGAACGCGCCGCGCCACGTCTTCCACTGACAGCGGCGTCATGCTCGAGGCCGGAGGCAAGAGGAGTGTCGCCGCCACGGCCGTCGGAACTCCTTCCGGGCTGAGAACCGTAACGAAGGCCTCGCCGATCCCGAGTTTGGTCAGTTGATCGGCCACGTCATAGTGCTCGGACTTCGGCATCGTTCGTGCCGTCGCGCGGATCGTCCTGTCGTCGTCCGGTGTGAAGGCGCGCAGGGCGTGCTGCATTCGATTGCCAAGTTGGGCCAGGATGTCGGCCGGCAGGTCCCTTGGCGTTTGTGTCACGAACCAGACGCCGATCCCCTTCGATCGGATCAGCCGTACCACCTGCTCAATCTGTTCCTCGAAGGCCTTCCCTTTTCCGTCGAAGAGGTGGTGAGCCTCGTCGAAAAAGAAGACGAGCTTCGGCTTTGCCAGGTCGCCGGCCTCGGGGAGTTCGCGGAAGAGTGTGGCCAGGAGCCACATCATGAAGGTGCTGAAGAGGGCCGGCCTCTCCTGCAGATCCGAGAGACCGAGGATCGAAACACGCCCACGCCCGGCTTCGTCGACCGACAGGAGATCGTCAATATCGAACTCGGGCTCGCCGAAGAACTGTTCACCGCCCTGCTGTTCCAGCTCGACGATCTTTCGGAGCAGCACGCCGACCGTGGCCTTCGCCAGGTTGCCATACTCACGCAGGTGGCTCGCGCCGGTGTCGGTGAGGTAGAGCAGCACCTCCTTCAGGTCGACCAGATCAAGCAGCAGCAGCCCCTGGTCATCGCTGAACTTGAACACCATCGCCAGGGCGCTTCGCTGCGTTTCGTTCAAGTCGAGCACCCGCGCCAGGAGAAGCGGCCCGAAGGAGGACACCGTGGCCCGGAGCGGAAGCCCGCCGTTCCCGGTCAGGCTGAAAAATTCCACGGGACAGCCGGCGGGCTGGAAGGGTTGGCCGATCGCCGCGCAGCGTTCGTCGATTTTAAGGCTGGCGGAACCCGGGACGGCCATGCCGGAGAGATCGCCCTTCATGTCGGCCAGGAAGACCGGCACCCCGGCGGCCGAGAGCTGGCCGGCCAGCATCTGCAAGGTTCGGGTCTTGCCGGTTCCGGTGGCCCCGGCGATCAGTCCGTGGCGGTTCATCATGGAAAGTGGCTGGCGGATGAGAACCCCGGTGGCCGTTTCGCCGGCCAGTCGCGGTGCGCCAAGGATCAGGCTCCCGGCCTCGGCAAAGTCATAGGCGGCCATGATGTCGGCCTTGAAGTCAGTGGACATGGGCGGATTCTATCAGGAGAGCGGCGGCGGCGGCGGTGGTTGGCACGGCTCCGAATCGCGTTGGCCTTGGACCAGCGGGACCTCGAGTCGTGAATTCAATTTAAGCCTTGACTCGTTTTAAAATTAGGTTAACCTAATAAAAATGTTTGCCATGACTCAACATCGTCCAAGTGTTGCGCAGGAGGATTACCTCCGGGCTATCTCAAAGCTATTCAATGGCTTGGAGCCAGTGGGTGTGTCAGAACTGGCCCTGGCCCTTAATGTCACCCCTCCCTCGGTCAGCGGAATGATCCAGCGGCTCGAGGCCGATGGCTTCGTCGAGCACCGTCCGCGCCACGGGGTCGTACTCACGAAAGCGGGGGAAGCGGTGGCGCTGAACATTCACCGTCGGCACCGCCTGATCGAGACATTCCTGGTCCAGGTCCTCGAG
The DNA here is from genome assembly GCA_034440375.1 of Candidatus Eiseniibacteriota bacterium. Taxonomy (GTDB): domain Bacteria; phylum Eisenbacteria; class RBG-16-71-46; order JABDJR01; family JAWXBZ01; genus JAWXBZ01. Next base: position 2,340 of record JAWXBZ010000257.1, on the reverse strand, counting down.
CTCGACTGGGCGGAAGTCCACGAAGAGGCCGAGGCGCTCGAGCATCATCTCTCCGACCGGGTGGTCCGGGCCATCGACCGCTACCTCGGTCATCCAACAACCGACCCGCACGGCCACCCGATTCCGGGTGCCGACGGCAGCATGCTTGTCCGTGATCTCTCGCCCTTCGAAACACTGGGCGCGGGCGAGATGGCTACGATTCGTGAAGTCGGTTCCGACGATCCGGAGCGGATCCGTCTCTGGAAAACACTCGGCCTCGTTCCCGGCGCCACGGTCACGGTCACGGAACGGCACGATCTTGAGGGCATCTGGCGGCTCGACGTCGAAGGACGCGAGGTTGTCACCGGCCGCCCCGGTATCCTGGGGCTCAAAGTCGAACGAATGCCACCGGCATCCCACATAGGAGGCTAGTTTCAATCATGACGCCACATCAATACCCATGCCCAGGTTTGAAAACATGGCTTGCCGGTCTGGGGGTGCTTCTGGCGATCGTCGGCTGTCAGGGCAACGGGTCCTCGACCGGTAATCAGCATGGAACTCCGGCCGGCGGGTCGATCCTGGTCCGTTCGAGCAAGGAAACAGGACCGATCCGGGTGACGGCCACGACCGGCATGGTGGCCGATCTGGTGGCAACGGTCGGAGGCGGGCACGTTCGCGTCCAGGCGCTGATGGGCCCGGGGGTCGATCCCCACCTCTACAAGGCCACCCAGGGAGATCTTCAGAAGCTTTCGACGGCGGAGATCATCATCTACAGCGGCCTGCATCTCGAAGGGAAAATGGTCGAGATATTCGAACGCATGGTTGCGACGCGCCCCACGGTGGCGGTGACGGCGGGCCTTCCCGAGGAACGCCTGCGCCGGCCGCCGGAATTTGCCGGCAATTTCGATCCACATGTCTGGTTCGATGTGGCGCTCTGGAGTGAATGCTCACGAACGGTGGAAGCCGAACTGGCCCGCTTCGATCCGGCGCACGCCTCGGCATACCACGCCAACGCCGAAGCGCTTCGCACACGGATGGCCGGGCTGGATGCCTGGTGCCGTGCCGAGATCGCCTTGATTCCGCGTGAACAGCGCCTCCTGGTCACCGCGCATGATGCCTTCGGCTACTTCGGCCGCGCCTATGACATCGAGGTCATCGGACTCCAGGGGATCAGCACGGTGGCCGAGTTCGGATTACAAGATTTGACCCGGCTGGTCGACACGATCGTGGGCCGAAAGGTGCGGGCTGTTTTCGTCGAATCAAGCGTGCCGAAAAAATCAATCGAGGCGCTGGCGCAGGGGTGTCGCGACCGCGGTCATGACGTGACGATCGGCGGGCAGCTCTTTTCCGACGCGATGGGCGCGGCCGGCACGCCCGAAGGGAATTACGACGGCATGGTGCGGCACAACGTATCGACCATCGCCCAGGCGTTGCGATGACCGGGGCCGGGGCACCGGCCGCCGCGCCGGCACCGAACGGACCGCCGCCAGTCGGAGCGCCGCCCATCGAGGTCCACAATCTCACGGTGGCCTATGGCCGACGCCCCGTCCTGTGGGACGTTGATTTTGTCGCGCCGGCCGGGCAGCTCATCGCCCTGGTCGGGCCGAACGGGGCCGGCAAGTCGACGCTGATCAAGGCGATTATGGGGCTCCTGCCACTCTCCTCCGGTTGGGTGCGCATTTTCGGCGATCCACTCCCGAAACGCCGCCGCGACGTGGCGTACGTGCCCCAGCGCGAATCCGTCGACTGGGATTTTCCGACGGATGCCCTCGATGTGGTCCTCATGGGGCGCTATGGCCGACTCCCGCTCTTCGGCCGCCCCGGTCGCGATGACCGCCGGGCGGCGCTCGAGGCGCTGGAAAAGGTCGGCATGAGCGCTTTCGCCAAGCGCCAGATCAGCCAGCTTTCCGGCGGTCAGCAACAGCGGGTTTTCATCGCCCGGGCGCTCGCGCAGGATGCTGCGATCTATCTCATGGATGAGCCGTTCGCCGGCGTCGATGCGGCCACGGAGACGGCCATCGTGCAACTCCTGCGTGAAATGAAGGCAGCGGGCAAGACGGTCCTCGTCGTGCATCACGATCTGCAGACGGTGCCCGACTATTTCGACTGGACCATGCTCTTGAACCTGCGCCTCATCGCCTTCGGGCCGACGGCCCAGGTGTTCACCCAGGAGCGGTTGAATGAAACGTACGGCGGCCGGCTCAATCTGCTGACGCAGGTCACGGAACGGATTCAGCGCGAAGAGGCCCGGCGGCGGACCCTCTAGCCTGGATTATTCATGAAGACCAAGTATAGCCGAGGTTTCGGTTCGGAAATGAGGGGTGGAACGGTTCGAGGTCGGTGGCCGGCTGATTCGCGGGT
>JAWXBZ010000256.1:0-2791 GCA_034440375.1 Candidatus Eiseniibacteriota bacterium | reverse complement strand
CCCCAATCCCCAATCCCCAATCCCCTCAGGTCGGGACAAAATTCATCGCAACGCCGTTGATGCAGTAGCGCAAGTGGCTCGGCGGCGGGCCGTCCTCGAAGACGTGTCCCAGGTGGCTGCCGCAGTTGGCGCAATGGACTTCGGTCCTGACCATGCCATAGCTGCGGTCGACCGTGGTGTCGACGGATCCCTCGATCGGATCGTTGAAGCTGGGCCATCCGGTTCCGCTCTCGAACTTCCGCTTCGATTCGAACAGCGGCTGGTCGCAGCCTGCGCAGGAGAACTTGCCTGGTCGCTTTTCAGCGAGGAGTGCGCAGCTACCCGGGGCTTCTGTCCCGTGTTTGCGCATCACCTGATATTGCTCGGGCGTGAGAATGCGACGCCATTCGGCATCGCTGCGAGTGAGGGAATAGGTCTTTTCCATGGTTCTGGTGTCCTCCGTTTACGTTTCCTGGAACGCTTTGGCAGGATATATCGCGCAATCCGCCCGGTCTTTCAATGGCTCGCCGGGTCGGGTCAGGCGGGGCCCGGGGTGAAGGTCATCGCGACGCCGTTCATGCAGTAGCGCTGCCCGGTCGGTGGCGGCCCGTCATCGAAGACGTGGCCGAGATGGCCGCCGCAGCGGCGGCAATGAACCTCCGTGCGGGTCATTCCGAACAGGTTGTCTTCCGAAGTGCGGACTGCGTTCTCGATGGGCGCCCAGAAGCTCGGCCAGCCGGTGCCGCTGTTGAATTTCGTTCTGGACGCATAAAGCGGCAAGCGGCATCCGGCGCAGGCGAATGTTCCGGCCCGGGGCTCCTTGTCGAGCGGGCTCGAGAAAGGACGCTCGGTGCCCTGTTTCCTCAGGACTGCGTACTGGTCCGGAGACAGCAGCTTTTTCCATTCCGCGTCCGGATGCGTGACCTCGAAAGACTCGGCTGCCGCTTCGGAGGGTTTCAGTCCGAACTGCCTGGCGGCGAGGATCGCCAGGCCACCCAGTCCGGCTAGCAGGAAAACTCTTCGTTTCATCGGGGATGTCCTTTCCGGGTATGGGGTCGTCGGGTAACCCGATATACGTACGGGCGACGGGCGTGGATTCAACCGCTCGCCCCTCACTCCTCGCCCCTCAGGCTAGTACGTCGCCCGTCCCCCTGAAATATCGAACGCCGCACCGGTTGTGAACGAACACTCTTCCGAGCACATCCAGGCCACCATCGACGCCAGCTCGTCGGTCGTTCCCATGCGGCCCATAGGTGTCTGTTCGAGGATGTAGTCCACCGTTTTCTGCGGGAAGGACTTGACCATTTCCGTATGCACCGCCGTGGGCGTGATGCAGTTGACAATCACGCCATCCTTCGCCAGATCCTTCCCCAGGGCTTTGGTGAATCCGATGACCGCGGCCTTTGACGTGGAATACGGCGTCAGCGACGGGTTGCCGTTCTTGCCGGCGACGGATGCGAGATTGACGATGCGGCCGTACTTCTGCGCCATCATGGCGGGGATCACCGCGCGGCTGCACAAGTAGACGCCGTCGACGTTGACCGCCATGATTTTTCGCCATTCGTCGAGCGGGTATTCCCAACTGCGGCGGACGACGCCCGAGATGCCAGCGTTGTTGACCAGAATGTCTATGCGGCCGAGGTTCGTCTGCGCAGACTTTGCAGCGGAGTCGACCTGAGATTCGTTCGTCACATCGACAACGGCGGCGTGCACCTTTCCCTTTGCGCGCAAGCGCATCGCCTGTTCATCCAGCCCGGCCCGGTCCGTGTCCCACATCGAAACCGCCGCGCCGCCGTCCAGCAGGCGCTCGGTAATGGCGAGGCCGAGCCCGCGTGCTGCTCCGGTGACGATCGCCACGCGGCCCTTGAAGTCGTATTGGTTCATCAGAATTTCCCGAACTTGAGATAGGCTTCCTGCGGATCCATGCCACCGAGTATCGCGCTGCGCACCTTGCTCTCGGTCATCAGCACCTGCTCGGTCTTCGTCACCACTTCTGCAGCGATCTTCCCCGGAATGATCACCACCCCATCCCTGTCAGCCAGCAGCCAGTCGCCGGTGCTGATGGTTACACCACCGATGGTAATCGGCTCGCCGAAGCGATCCGGCACCCAGCGACCGACGATGTCCGCCGGCGTGTTGAAACTGCAGAACACCGGGAAGCCCAGCTTGAGGATGAAATCGGTGTCGCGGCAACCGCCGTCCACCACATAGCCCAGCACTCCCTTGTGCTGCAGGGTCTCGGCGGACAGTTCGCCCATCAGCGCGACCATGTGGGTGTTCGGCTGGCAGACCATGACTTTTCCGGAAGGCGCCTTGGATAACAATCCGGTCCACTGCACGAGGGTGTCATGGGCATCCCGGGTCTGGTCGATGAAACCGCTCACCGTGTAGATCTCGCCGGCCAGTTTCTTCGTCGGGTCCAGGGGTTTGATGGTGTGGGGCAGGACGCAGTTCGGGTGGCCCATGGCGCGCAGCACGTCGTGGACGGCGGCGGCGTAGCATTTTTCCAGTCGTTTAGTGAGATCCATGCGTTTATCTCCTCGAATTCTCAATCCACATCCTCGATGCAACGGGTTTTTTTCAATACCCCCTTGAGGGGTACGCGAAGGACGCAAAGGGCCGCAACGGAAAGACTCGGCACGATGCACAGGTGAATGCTACCGATTCCCGGGAATCCTCACCGGGGTGCCCGTTCGGGCGCACATTCATCGAACACTTTAAGGGGTCAGAGCCCTTTTAGAAGGCCGACCTCTTCTCGCCTGCCCCACCTTGCTCCCGAGCTTACGCTCGATCTTCTCCCGGAAATAGTCAT
>JAWXBZ010000255.1:0-13857 GCA_034440375.1 Candidatus Eiseniibacteriota bacterium | reverse complement strand
GCCGGTGGCCACCGGCCTCCGACTCTTCAATCAGTCGAGCCTCTTCCGGATCATGGTGGAGGCCGTCGACCCGAGCGCCATCGAGGCGGCCAAGTCGCAGGTCCGCGGCGTTCTGCTCGATCGCCATGACGGCGACGAGGACTTCACGTTGATCACCCAGGACGCCATGCTCAAGACGTTCGGCAACATCATCGATAACCTGACTGTTGCGCTGGCGGGCATCGCGGCCATCAGCCTGGCCGTGGCCGGGATCGGCATCATGAACGTCATGCTGGTGTCCGTGTCCGAGAGGACGGCCGAGGTGGGCCTGTTCAAGGCGATCGGCGCGCGTCGGCAACAGATCCTGAACCTTTTCCTCGTCGAGGCCCTGACGCTGTCGGTGGCCGGCGCCGGGATCGGCGTGGCGCTTGGAGTCGCCCTGATCGCGGTGGCCGCCGGCCTCTGGCCGAACTTTCCCATCGAACCGAGCCCCGTCTGGATCGGTGTCGTGCTCGCGCTTTCACTGGCCGCGGGATCGATCTTCGGGCTTCTCCCCGCCCGCCGGGCCGCGGCCCTGTCGGCGGCCGACGCGCTCCGGGGCCGGATGTGAGCCGCCCATGAATCCATCCGACCTGTTCGGACTGACGTTCGAGGCGCTCAGTGCCCATCGCCTCCGCTACTCACTGACCGCGCTGGCCATCGCGGTCGGTGTGGCGGCGGTGGTGTTGCTGGCCTCGATCGGCGAGGGGACGCGCCGCTACATCGTCGGCCAGTTCTCGCAATTCGGCACGACGATCATCCTGATTACGCCGGGCAAGACGGAGACGGCCGGCATCGGCGGCATCCAGGGGGGCAGCGTCCGCCCGCTCACCATTGCGGACGCCCGGGCACTCTCACGGTTGCCGGGCGTGGCCTCGGCCATGCCGAACGCCTACGGCTCGGCCATTGTCGAGTTCGGTAACAGGGGGCGGCGGGTCTACGTATACGGCGCCACGAGCGAGGTGCCCCGGGTCTGGTCGATGGGTGTGACCGTCGGCGAGTTCCTCCCCGCCATGGATTGGGATCGCGGTTCGCCGGTCGTCGTCCTCGGACCAAGGCTTTCGCGGGAACTGTTCGCCGAAGCGAATCCCCTCGGCGAGGTCGTCCGGATCGGCCAGAATCGCTTTCGGGTCATTGGGGTCATGGAATCGAAAGGGCAGATGCTCGGCTTTGACCTCGACGACGCGGCCTGGATACCGGTCGCGAACGCCATGCGGCTCTTCAATCGACCCGAACTGGACGAGATCGACCTCCTGGCGGCCACACCGGCCGACATCGCTCCGGTCGTGGAACGCGCCCGTGTGGTCCTCACCGACCGGCATACCGGCAAGGAGGATTTCACGATCACCACGCAGGAGGATTCCATGGCCATGGTCAACCGGGTCCTCGGAATCATCACCGGTGTCGTCACCGGCATCGCGGCCATCAGCCTCCTGGTCGGAGCCATCGGCATCCTGACCATCATGTGGATCGTTGTCCAGGAACGGACGGAGGAGATTGGCCTCTCCATGGCCATCGGCGCGACGCGCGGCCAGATCCTTGGCTGGTATCTGTTCGAAGCCGCCGTGACTGCCGCCGCCGGCGGCCTGATCGGTCTCGTCGTGGGGATGGGAGGTGCCTATCTTCTGGCCACCTTCGTGCCGGGGCTGTCGACGGTCACCCCGCCGTCCGTCGTGGCGGCGGCCCTCTGCATGGCCGTGGTCGTTGGCCTCGGCGCCGGCGTCGCCCCGGCCATCCGGGCCTCGCGGATGGACCCGGTCGAGGCGCTTCGCGGGGAGTAGGTCCGGCGTTATTCTCCACCCACCATCAGCCACCGCCGGCCGTGCCGCCGATCGATCTGCCAGGAGGGATACATGGCGAAGTATGAACCCAGGACAAAGCCCACCGACGTAAGTCCCGCCAGGTTCATTGATGCGATCGAGGACGAGACACTTCGCAAGGACTCCAGGGCGATCGTCGCACTCATGAAGTCGGTGACCGGCGAGTCGCCGAAAATGTGGGGCCCCACCATCGTCGGCTTCGGCACGTATCACTACAAGTATGCCTCCGGCCACGAAGGGGATGCCCCCATCGCCGGGTTTTCGCCGCGGAGACCAAAACTGGTGGTCTACATCACGCCCGATTTCCCCCGCTACGAGGCCCTGATGGCCAAGCTCGGCAAGTACACCTCGGGCAAGGTCTGCGTGTACATCAAGAGCCTCAAGGACATCGACATGAAGGTCCTGGAAGAGATGGTCACCGGATCGGTGGCCTACATGAAGAAGATGTATCCACCATCCGGGAGATGATGCCATGCCGACCAGGGATCCCCGTGTTGACGCCTACATCGCCAGGTCCGCACCGTTCGCGCAGCCGATTCTCAAGCATCTCCGCAAGCTCGTCCACCAGGCATGCCCTGACTGCGAGGAAACGCTGAAGTGAAAGCCATGGGGATGTTCGGCTGCCTGGCCTCACGAAAGGATCTTCCGTCGGATCGGGTCATGCTCGGCCTGATCCGGAAGGCGATGACGCTGAACGAGCAGGGGATCAAGAACCCGAAGGAAAAGCCCAAGCATCCTCGTCCAGAGATCTCGATGCCGCCGGTGCTTGCCGCGGCATTGAAGCGCAACAAGAAGGCCAGGACCACCTATGACGCTTTCAGCCCCAGTCACCAGCGTGAGTACATGGAGTGGATCGGCGGGGCGAAGTCCGAGGCCACTCGCGAGAAGCGCCTCCTGACCGCCATCGAGTGGCTGGAGGAAGGAAAGTCGAGGCACTGGATGTACACGAAGAAGTGAGCGGCGGCCGGCTCACGCTCCTGACCCTTCTGGCACTCGGCTCCTTCGCGGCGAACTCGCTCCTCTGCCGAATGGCGCTCGGCCGTGGTTGGATCGATCCGATCAGCTACACCATCGTTCGGCTGATTTCGGGCGCGCTCGTACTGGCTCTCCTGGCCCGTGCCTGGCGCGGTTCGTGGCGGGCCGCCACCATGCTGTTCCTCTACGCGGCGCCCTTCTCGCTGGCCTACGTCGAACTGACGACCGGCACGGGAGCCCTGATCGCCTTCACCGCGGTCCAACTCACGATGATCGGCGCATCAATCGTCACCGGGCGACATCCAAGGCCCCTCGAATGGCTGGGCGTCGGCCTGGCGATGTCAGGCCTTTACCTGCTCGTTCGCCCGGGGCTGGTCGCCCCATCAATGGTCGGCGCCATGATGATGGCCATCGCCGGTATCGGGTGGGGTTTCTATTCGCTGATCGGTCGGGGCTCCACGGATCCACTGAAGGACACGGCCGGTAACTTCGCCCGCGCGTCGGTCATGGCGGCCGGACTCGGCGCCATCGTGCTGGTCGTTCGCCATCACGGCCCGGCACACGGTCTGCCGGCCGGCATGGCGGCCTCCCTCCATCAAAGCTGGAGCGGCCCCGGCTTCCTCTTGGCGGTGATCTCCGGTGCCGTTACCTCGGCCCTCGGCTACGTCGTCTGGTACGCCGCGCTGCGTGGACTCTCCGCCACCCGGGCGGCCCTGGTCCAGACAGCGGTTCCGGTAATCGCGGCCGTCGGGGGTATCCTCCTGCTGGGGGAGCCGGCCACGCCGCGCCTGGCCGTGGCGGGAGGTATGATCCTGGCTGGAATCCTGCTGACGATTCAGAGGCCTCGCAGCAGCAACTGATCGATGCCACGGGAGGGCTCATGGGCAGCCAATCGAACGACCATCCCGGCGTCCTCGTCCATCCGCCATTCCTCTATCTCGGCGGCCTGGCCGTTCTGATCGCCGCGCACCTGTTGAAGCCGTTGCCGATCGTGTCGACGCGCGTTCTGTTCATCCCCGGGATTCTGGTGGTGATCGCCGGCATCGCGCTCCTCGGCTGGGCGCGGCGAACCATGGTGTCGGCGGGGACGAACATCAATCCTCGCAAGCCGACGACGGTCATTGTCGACAGCGGCCCCTTCCGCTTCACCCGAAACCCATTCTATGTGGCCATCTCGACGATATTTCTCGGAGTCACGCTGATCCTGAACGAGTGGGCCGGCCTCGCGATCCTGGTCGTGATGCTTGGCGTGATCCACTTCGGCGTCGTGCTGCGCGAGGAGCGGTATCTTGAGGTGAAGTTCGGGCAACTCTATCGCGACTATCGGGCGCGTGTCCGGCGCTGGATCTGACCGGGAGGCCCCCCCGATACGATGGGCTTTACGGTGAACCAGGGAAACAACGTGTACATCAATCTGGAGCCGGACACACGCGCCGAGACGGACCGCCTGTTCATGGATCTGTCCGCCAACGGCAAAGTCGAAATGCCGATGCAGGACATGTTCTGGGGCGACTACTTTGGCAGCCTGACCGACCAGTTCGGCGTCCGGTGGATGTTCAATTGCAGCAACAAGGAGACACGATGACCCAATCAGCAAACTGCCCGAAGTGCTCCAGTCGAATGGAGGCGGGCTTCGTGCTGGATCAGACACATGGCGGGTATGCGCAGGCTCCCTGGCTACCCGGCCAGCCGATCCCGAGTTTCTGGACCGGCTTGAAGATCAAGGACCTGCAACAGTTTCCCGTCACGACGTATCGGTGCAACTCGTGCGGCTTCCTGGAGTCGTTTGCCATGTCGGTCCCGTCGGAAAAGTGAACTCGGCGCGACGGAGAACTCAAGTGGAATCATCAGGACGTGTGTAACTCCGGTTCCGAACGCAGGGTCACCTGAATGCCCCGCTTTGTGGCGCTGTTACGTGGTGTCAACGTCGGTCGCGCCAAGCGGGTGCCGATGGCCGACTTTCGAGCACTGCTCGCGTCGTCAGGCTACAGCGACGTCCAGACACTGTTGAACAGCGGCAATGCAATATTTGAGAGCGCCGATGGCTCGACATCATCCCATGCGAAGCGGATTCGGGCCGCCATTGACGAATCCTTTAATATCGATGTGCCGGTCATCGTGAAATCGGCTGCCGAGATGGCGGCCATCCAGACCGGGAACCGGCTGGCCAGTATTGCGACGGACCCGTCACGGCTGCTCGTGGCCTTCACGGGCGAAGCCGGTGCGCTCCAGTCGCTGGCCGGTCTGGCCTCACTGGTAAAGCCGCCTGAGAAAATGCTGCTCGGCGAGCACGCGATGTACCTCTGGTGCCCGAACGGTATCCTTGAGAGCCGGGCCGCCGAAGCCCTGCTCGGCAAGCTCGGGCAGTCGGCCACCACCCGGAACTGGGCTACCGTGACGAAGATTTCCGCCCGGCTCCTGTGAGGGGAAATCAGTGCTGTTCATGGTCTCTCCTCATCGAACCTGACCTGGCCGCGACCCATCACTCCAATCGCATGGCCCCGACATTCTACCCCCGCCGAAACAAAACCCAGAGAAAGAACGGCCCGCCGATCGCGGCCGTGACAATCCCCACCGGCAGTTCCAGCGGATTGGCGATGGTTCGGGCCAGGGTGTCGCAGAGCACCAGGAACGAGGCGCCGCCGAGCGCCACGGCGGGCAGCAGGACGCGATGGTCGGGGCCGACGAAGCGGCGCAACAGGTGGGGGACCACCAGCCCAACGAAGCCGATGGGACCGGCCCAGGCAACCACCAGTGCGGCCATGAACGAGGCGGCGGACAATCCGACGAGGCGCACGCGGTCGGCGTCGAGGCCGAGGTGGGTGGCGGTTCGATCGCCGATCGACATGACGTTGAGGGCCTGCGCGCGGGTCATGAGAATCAGAAACGCACCGGCCAGCGGCAGGCTGAGCGCGGCCGGCAAGGTCAGGTTGGCCACGTCGAGGCCTCCCATCATCCAGCGGAGCATGGCGAAGGCCTGGTGCGGGTCGGACAAGTACTGCACGATCAGGATGCCGGAGCTGAAAAGCAGATTGAGGGTGACGCCGGCCAGCAGCAGCGTGTGGGTCCGGTCGTGAACCGTGGGGCGCCGCGCCAGCATGGTGACCAGAAACATGGCCAGCGAAGCGCCGGCCAGAGCGGCGAGTGGGACAACACCCGCGCTCCAGCCGGCCAACGCGGCGGGAAGCCAGCGCATGGCAAGCAACGCGCCAAACGAAGCACCGCCCGAGATGCCCAGGGTGTAGGGCGTGGCCAGGTCGTTTCGGAGGAGTGCCTGGTACACCGCGCCGGCCACGGCCAGCGCCGCGCCGACCAGCGCGGCGAACAGGATCCGGGGGAGTCGTGTATTGAAGAAGATCACGGCATCCACATTTCGATCGATCGGTATCGATCGATCGAACGCCTTTTCCAGCGAGATCGGCGTCGGTCCGATCAATGGCGCCGCCATCATGACGATCAGCAGGATCCCGATCAGCAGCACGAGAACCCGTCCGGGATGAATGGCCTGATCGCGGCTCATCGCGTCAATCCCACGATCGGCGCCCCCGCCGGTGATGTGGCCCCCCAGAGCGCGGCGCCGTACACCGATTCCAATCGCGCGGGGGTGAGCACCTCGGCCGGGGTTCCAAGCGCCTCAATGCGTTTGCCGTGCAGCACGGCCAGCGTCCGGCAATAGAGGCCGGCCAGGTTCAGGTCGTGAGTCACGATGACAACCGTGAGGCCCGTTTCCTCGTTCAGCCGCACCAGCAATCGAAAAATCGATTGCTGATGGGCCAGATCGAGTGAGGCGGTCGGTTCATCCAGCAGCAGAATCTTCGGCTCCTGCGCCAGCGCGCGGGCCACCAGGACCATCTGCCGCTCGCCACCGGAGAGTTGGCCCAACGGGCGACACGCGAGGTCTTTGATGCCGACGGCCGTCATCGCGCGACGAACCGCGGCGTGATCGTTGGCGGTCTCTGCGGAGAGAAGCCCGGAAAGCCAGGGCGTGCGCCCCATCATGACGATTTCGCTGACGCGATAGGGAAAAGTGTGCGGCTCCGCCTGCGGCACCACCGCAATGCACCGGGCAATGTCCCGGCGTTTCCAGTTCTGGAGCGGTGTATCGTCGAGCCGGACACCGCCGGCGGACGGCTTGAGCGCCCCCGACAGCAGGTGCAACAGCGTGCTCTTGCCCGCGCCGTTCGGGCCGACGATTCCGAGGAAGGCGCCGGCCGGGATGTCGAGCGTGGCGCCATTCAGCACGGCGGCACCCGGATGGTAGGCAAACGAAATGTCGGTTGCGGTGAGACGACCGCCGATCGCCGGGGAGTTCATGGCCACCGGGGTACCGGCGCGCTCGCGCGCGTATCGGAATGCAATCGTATCACCGCGGCCAGCTTGCGCCCCGTGTTCACCATGTCGATGCCATTGATGGTCATGTGGTCGTCGTCCATGACAATGACCCGACCATTGCGGACCGCGGCGAGGGTCGGCAGTTCCTTCCAGAGATGAATCATGGCAAGTTTTTGCTCAGGCAGAGCCAGGCCACCCAGGTGCCGTTCGAGGATCAGCTCCGGGTTCATCGTCAGGAGCGATTCCTTGCTGATGATCGGATACCGGCCGGCGCTTGGCGGAATGACGTTGCGGCCACCGACCATCGTCAGTAATTCGTCGAGATAGGTGGGATGCCCCACGGCGTAGATCTGTTCGAGCGCTCCCTCGGTGTGACCGAGGATCATCAGCGTCGAGACCGGTGCCCCGGTGGCTCCCGCCGCCTGCAACGAATCAAGCCCGCTGTTCATGTCGCGAATGATGGTTTCAGCCCGATCCCCGGCACCGGTGGCCGCAGCCAGCTGGCGGAGAGTGGCCTGGATGTCGGCAATCGTCTCACAGGCGTTCGTTTCCAGAACGCGCGGCTCCTTCCGGCCGTCAAAGAATTCGAGCACTTTCGTATTGCCTGGAACAGCCACGATCAAATCGGGGCGCGCGGCCACCATCGCTTTCTGGAAATACTCGCTGCTGGTCGGCGAGAAGGGGACGCCGGAGCGTGCGAAGGCGGAAGAAGCCATGGGGATGTTCGGCTGCCTGAAGTCAAAGGCTGATCTTCCCTCCGACCGAATGCTCCTGGCCCATCTCAAGAAGGCGATGAAACTCAACGAGGAGGGAATCAGGGCCCCGCGCAGCAAGACGAAGCGTCCCCGGCCGGTCATCACGATGCCGCCCGCCTTGACCGCCGCGCTCAAGCGCAACAAGAAGGCCAAGGCCGCGTTCGACGCCTTCAGCCCGAGCCATCAACGCGAGTACATGGAGTGGATCGGCGAAGCCAAGGCTGAAGCCACCCGCGAAAAGCGCCTGCTCACCGCCCTCGAGTGGGTGGAGGATGGAAAGCCCCGTAACTGGAAGTACATGAAGAAGTGACCGACCGACGGCTCATCCTCCTGACGCTGGCGGCGCTCGCGGCCTTCGCGGCCAATTCAATTCTCTGCCGGCTGGCGCTCGGCCACGAGCTGATCGATCCGATGTCGTACACGGTCATCCGCCTCGTATCCGGATCGATGATGCTGGCCCTCCTGGCGCGCGCCTGGCACGGATCATGGCGTGCCGGCCTCATGCTCTTTCTCTATGCTGCCCCGTTCTCGTTGGCCTACGTGGAACTGACCGCCGGCACCGGGGCCCTCATCGCCTTCAGCGCCGTCCAGTTCACGATGATCGCCGCTTCGATCGTTGGCGGTCGTCATCCGGTCCGTGGCGAATGGGCCGGAATGCTCCTCGCGATGATCGGCCTCTACGTTCTCGTGAAACCCGGCCTCGCGGCCCCCTCGCTCGTGGGCGCCCTGCTCATGGCAACGGCCGGAGTCGGCTGGGGTTTTTACTCGCTCATCGGCCGCGGCTCAAAGGACCCGCTGCGGGATACCGCCGGTAACTTCGCCCGCGCGGCGCTGCTGTCAATAATTCTTGGGATGGCCGCCCGTTCGCTGCCCGGCGCCTCGAGCCACTGGACAACAGCCGGCATCACGCTGGCCGTGGCCTCGGGCGCCATTACCTCCGCGCTCGGCTACGTCCTCTGGTACGCCGCGCTGCGCCACCTGGCTGCCACCCGTGCCGCGCTCGTCCAGACATCCGTTCCGGCCCTGTCGGCACTCGGCGGTATCCTGCTGCTCGGCGAGCCGGTGGCCCCGCGCCTGCTCATCGCCTCGCTGTTGATCCTGGGCGGGATCGTGCTGGCGATTTGGTCGGAGGCAAGAAAAGAACTGTATTGAATACAGATATTTGTGTGTATATTTATATGGAATTCTATTGACGGAATGCTACCGTCCTTGTGATCGGCGCGGGATACTGGCGGAAAGGCAAGTCAGTCTATGAAAAAGAAAACAAAGTATACGAATGAGCCGCTTGGTCGGTTTCGCGTCGTGCCCGACTTTCTCCCGGCACCCGAGGATTTGGCCATCCGAGAGGATGGTGTAAAAGTGACAATCTCGTTGAGTCGCCGAAGCGTTGAATTCTTTAAGTCCCAGGCTTCGAAACATCAAACTCAGTATCAGCGAATGATTCGCAGGCTGCTTGATGCCTACGTTGACATTCATTCCAGGTCAGCCACTTCCCCGTCCGATCGGGCCGGCCGGGGAAAATAGGAGTTAATCATGATTACCCCAACCAACGATCACCCCGCAGTTATCGTCCACCCGCCGTTTCTCTACCTTGGCGCACTGGCGCTGCTCGTCGCCTTGCACCTGGCCGTTCCGATGCCGATTGTCGGCTCGCGGGTCCTCTTCATCCCGGGATTCGCATTGATGATGGTCGGAGTTGCCCTCGTCGGATGGGGGCGGCGCACGATGCGGGCGGGCGGCACGAACATCAACCCGAAGGAGCCGGCCATCGTCATCGTGTCCGGTGGGCCGTTCCGATTCACCCGTAACCCGCTCTACGTGGGCATTTCGCTGATCTTCGTCGGGGCCACGCTGGTTTTGAACGAGTGGATCGGGGTTTCGCTCTTCGTCATGATCGTCATGGTAATGCACTTTGGCGTCGTCCTTCGCGAGGAGCGCTATCTCGAGGCGAAGTTCGGCCGACCCTACCTCGAATACAAAGCCCGCGTGCGGCGCTGGATCTAGGAACCCTGGATGCGCCCGGGTCGGTCCCGGATCAACCAGGCGTAGAACAACAATCCCAGGCCGATGAGCAGGGCCGGCACAGCCCAGATCGACAGGAACGTGATGAATTGGTGAAAGTCGTTGCCGAGTCCGGATGTGTCAATAATCTTGCTGGAAATGAGGACGCCAAGGCCGAAACCGGTCCAGATGATTCCACCGATGGCGGTCATGTGATTTCCGGGACGTCGGGCTGCTGACTCGGTTTCCACGAGAAGCTCGTCCGGGAGTGGCACGCCTTTTTCGAGCGCCGCAATCCGTTCGCGGTGGAGAAAGCGACGCTTGCTGGTACCCGCAATCGCGGAACTCACAACATAGACCATGACGACCGCCAGGCCGAAAACCATCGGGATGACAATAATTTCCATTTAGGATTCTCCGGATACAGGGCATGGGTGGTAAGTTTCGGTAACGGACCGGCGCTTGCCGGCCTGTCGGAATGTGTCAGCCGGGTGGACACGGCGGCCCGATCCAAGGTTGCACCTTGGCCTGCAACCGGGCGCCCGAGCCCCGTGTCCCACGGGCAGGGCGCCACCTGCCCTCGGAGGAGGGTCATGTTGGCAGTCGACAGGTCGGACAGCGATAACGCCGATTCGGCCGCCCTTGTCCGCCAATTGCTACAGGATGGCCGGACCCCGGAAGCCCGACTGGCCCTGGTCTCTGCCACGAAGGACTCGGTCTACCGGTTCCTCCACCATATGATGAAGGGCGATGCCGCCGTGGACGATATCTTTCAGGACACCTACCTGCGGGCCTTCCGGGCGCTCGACTGGTTTCGGGGCGATTCCAGCCTGACCACCTGGATGCTCTCCATCGCCCGCAACACGGTGCTGAACCGCCTTCGACGATTGCGAACCGAACGCACCTGGCAGGACACCGTGCAGGTGCCACCCGAGGTAGCCGACCCCCGAGCGGAAGCGGATACGCGGGCGCTTGATCTAAAAACCCGAGCCGACCGCCGACTCCTGGCCGCCCTGGACCAATTGTCGCCGGCCCAGCGGGAGGCGGTGTTGTTGTTTTATCTCGAGGATCGTCCGGTCGAGGAGGTGGCGCGAATCACCGGGCGCACGGCCAATACCATCAAAAGCGATCTCCGCCGCGCCCGATTGGTCATGCGGCAGGTCCTGGACACCGAGACTATTGGAGCCACGCGATGACCGAACGACCGAGCCTGCCCGATTCAGCGAAGCACGACGATGACTTCGACGACCCCCAACTCGAAATTCGCCTCAAATCGCTGCTGACTGACGTCACAGCCCCCTCGCACCTGGTTCAAGCGGTGGAGAGAACTGCTCGCCACCTGCCGCTCGCGACGGCATCACGCAGCCCCTGGGCGGAGCTTTTGCCGGCGCTGGCATCACTGGGCCTTGTCGGGTCATTGCTGATGGGTGCGCTCGGCAACCTGCCGTTTGGCGATGCCGTGCGGCGCCTGCTCGGCGCCGCCACTTCTTCCGGTTCATCCGGCGGTGGGACGAGTACGACACTCATCGCTTTGGTCGGAGTCGGGCTGCCGATTATCCTCCTCCTGACCATCGAAATCCTCCGCGGTGCGCCGATTTTGCGTCGGGTGGGGCGATGAGGCGCAAGTCCGGGTTGCAGTCGCTGATTGCCCGCCGGCTGCCATCCGACCGCCCCCCCACCCATCCGGGTGAGATGCTCCTGGAGGAGTTTTTGAAGCCCCTCGAACTCAGCCAGTCGGCATTCGCGATTCGGCTCGGCGTTTCATTTCCGCGCCTGAATGAGATCATCCGTGGGAAGCGGGGGGTCACTCCGGACACGGCATTGCGCCTGGCCCGAGTGCTCGGCATGCCCGCCGATTTCTGGCTGGGATTGCAGCAGGACTGGGATCTGTGGCACGCCATGCGTGGGCGGGCCGCCGGCAAAATTGCTCATCTCGAGCCGCTGCGTCGTTCGGCATAGGCACACTGCCGATCCTGCGACTTGAAGCACCTGCATCCGGTGTTGTTCCATGGCTCCGATCATCCTCCCTCGCCTTCGGGCGGCGGGAATCATCCTCGTTGACGTTCGTCGGCAGGTTATCGGACCCTCCCAAATCAACCGGCCAGAATTTCCGGAATAGGACTGGGTAGAACTTTCGGAACCCGCAGGGTCAGTGGTGAGGATCTCCATCATTAATGAGGGCCGAAGCCTTCATGGGGCGCTTCCGGTTGATCCTTCAGAGGTAAGTCCCTGCGGGTCAGCGGGTTGTAACTGCCGGAGTAACTCAACCTTTGATTCCAAAAATTCAAGTTGTAGTTTACTAAACTTAGGACTACTTTGAATTAGCTTGAGTATGAATTGAATGACTTTCGGGCCATCCATCTCGAATCTCACAGGAGATATCTCGGATGTCCATCCCCGCCCGCACAAGCATGGAATGGGAGCCGGCACTCTTTCTGCTGGCAGCGTGTCTCTTCGCGGCACTCCTCATTCCTGCAGAAGCCCAAGCCGCCACCCTCCATGTCCGACAGGACAGTGGCTCTTCCCTAATCCTCATTCAACAAGCCATAAACCAATCGACCAACGGTGACGTCATCATCGTAGCCGCAGGGACCTACGTCGAAAATATTGACTTCATGGGCAAGAACATCACGCTCACCAGCGAGTCCGGCCCCGCCGCCACGATCATCGACGGCAGCTCCCGCGACAGCTCCGTCGTCGTCTTCAAACGCGGCGAAACCCGCTCCGCCACCATTGAGGGATTCACAATTACGGGCGGGCGAGGGTCGAAACCGTTTGGACCACTTTCGGAGAAGGGAGGGGGGGGGATTTTTGCCTTGAATTCCAGTCCAACGATCCAGAACAACACGATCCTTGGCAATTCCGCAATTCGCCCAGATGCTGGGGCACGCGTGACTGGAACTGGTGGAGGCATCGCTTGCGGGGGCGAGGAGCGTGAGTTTCTCTCTGCCCCGCTGATTCAAGGCAACACGATTCGACAGAACCAAGCCGGGGCCAACGGAGGCGGAATTGCCGCATGTGGTTGGGCGAGTCCTACGATTGTCGACAACCTAGTCGAGCAAAATTCGACGGTATATGGTGACGGGGGTGGGGTCTACCTTCTTACCTTGGCCGAGGGAGCCTTGATCAATTCAAATCTCATCATCTCGAACTCTGCGGGCGACCACGGCGGGGGAGTCTACGGCGCCGTTCCTTCAAACCTCTTCACAGTTTCATGTGAAATCTCGCGCAATCTCATCTGGCGGAATCGTGCGGAGGCAGAGGCCCGAACCGGAGACAGTGGGGGGGGGGTATGGCTGGCAACCATTACGGCAACTGTTCGAAATAACACGATCGTCGGAAACCAAGGAGTGGGCACGGACAGCACCTGGGGAGGTGGAATTGTCGTTATTGCCCCCTGCTCGCCAGTTATCGAACGAAACATCATCGCTGATTCGCAAAATGGTGGTGGAATTCGCTGCCGCGGTGTGCCAACGCCCAGAATCGAGAACAATATCTTCTGGCACAATGGCGGCGGTTCGATCAATGGCGAATGCAGTGTCATGATTGGGGATCATGGAAATATCCAGGTCGATCCCCAGTTTTGCAATGCCGACTTGGGCGATTTCTCTCCCGCCGAGAATTCACCGGCACTCTTCCACACCGCAGGACCAATCGGCGCCATCTTGATCGCCGGCTGCCCGGGAGTCTTGGTCCTGGTTACAACCTGGAGCGCCCTGAAATCAAGAATGCCGTTCTCCCAAGCGCGATAGTTCTATCTCGCCCTTAAATGTCTCATTCGAAAGGAAGGCACGCTCATGCGAATCAGGTCAATCCTCTCGGCGGTGCTCATGTGCAGCCTCTGGAATCCACACCTCGCCATGTCGGCCGTCATCAATGTTCCGGAAGCCGGAGCTACAATCAATTATGCCATCAATGTCCTTGCGGTCGCTGGGGACGTAGTGTCTGTCCGACCT
>JAWXBZ010000254.1:0-2849 GCA_034440375.1 Candidatus Eiseniibacteriota bacterium | reverse complement strand
GACTCGCCGCCGGCGGCGAGTCCATGGGGGCGAAGCGGCGTCAATTCGAACGCGGGATCGTGTCGGCGGATCGCGTCGCGCAGGGCCGGCAACTGCTCGATCGCGCCCTGGTAACCGACCTCGATCAAGCCCTGCGACGCTTCCAGATCGAAGGGATGGAAGAGCCTGGTATCCGGTCGAATGACCACGTCGGACAACGCCTCGTTCAGTCGCACCGTTTGCCGGGCCACCACGGTGCCGACCACAACGGATACCTGGATGAAATTGCGGGGTCGCGGCAGCCGGCCGCTGACGCCCAGGTTGACGCCAACCCGGACATCGGGATTGAAAGCGTCGCGAAGCGTTGCCACCGGCAGAAATTCGACCAGGCCCCCATCGACGAACATGTCGTCACCGATCTCGACCGGCGCGAAAAGGTGGGGGATCGTGCTGGATACGCGCGCGGCCAACGCCACGCTCCCCTCCCGGAAGATAGCCCGCTCGCCGGTCAGGAGATTGGTGCCGACGATGGCCAGCGGAAGCCGCAGCTGGTCGAATGTGCGGCTCCCCAACAGGTCGGTCAGAAAGCGATGAACAGTGTCGTTCGAGAGGAAGCCGAGCCGGGGAAAGGAGAGGCGGGCCAGCTTGTTCCAACAAACCCCGCGCGCCAGGGCCTTGAGTTCCGGGATGGAGAATCCCGCGGCATACAGCGCGCCGATGATGGCACCCCCGGAGGTACCGGTCATGCAGGTCACCCGGATGCCCGCATCCTCAAGTGCTTCGAGAACCCCGATGTGAGCGATGGTCTTGGCGGTGCCCCCGCTAAGTGCGATACCAACCGTGGCTGTCGACATGTTCGAATGAGGCTAGCAGAGCGCGCAAAAGAGGGTCAAACCTCGGGCGATCCGCCGGGGCTCGACTCGCTGCGAACCTCGAGGACAAGAGCCGGCGCCTCTCCCTGGCACCGGTAGGAACAGCCCGAGCGGCCGTCGAGCCGCGCGCTATCACCGGCCGCCAACAACACGGTCTGCCCCTCGGCAACGATTTCGATCTGCCCCTGCTGAATCATCAGGAAAAGTTCGCTGGCCGAATCATGGGCTGGCCGCTGGCAGGACGTTCCGGGGTTCAGGCCGATCTGGAGCGCCACCAGGTTCCGAGAACCGGCCAGGACCTCCAGAACCTCCGGACTGGTCGGGCTTGTCAGCCGGGTACGCTCGGCCTTCTTGACCACCACGACATCCCGCTGTCCTGGTTCATCAAAGAAATGGATCATCGCGATACCCATGGCCCCGGAGATGCGGCGAAGAGTGCCAATCGACGGCGCCGACAGCCCCCTCTCGATCGTCGAGATCTGGCCGTTGGTCACGCCCACCTGTCGGGCCAGATCCATCTGCGTCAACTGGAGTTCACGGCGAAAGCGCCTGACGCGTTCGCCAAGAGTCTTCTGATATTCAAGCGTGTCGACTTCCAACAACTTTTCCATTCGCGCTCCGCGTGTTTCGACGGGTGCGTGCAGCCTCGGCCACCTGTTCGTTCCCGGGCAGGCAGGTACGGCCGGATTCCGGCTGAAACGGAACCGTCAGATCTCGGGATTTGGGCGACGGGAAGCTAACAATCCCTTCGAGCCGTGTCAAACCACGGGCCATCGTCGCGTGATGCCACTCACTCGCCGGCCTGCTACGATGGCTCTCATGAAACGGATTGGAGTCCTGGCCGCCCTGATCGCCGGCCTTGCCGGAAGTCCGGGCATGGCCGGGGCAACCGGGTCCGCCCGCGTCACGTTCGATCACCTCACCTGGGCGCCGGACGGCAGCGCCCTGGCAGCGGAAGCTCGCTTCGAATCCTCCGACGGCGTCGCCACCGACACACTCCTGATCGATCTCACCCGGGGCGGCATTTCGACACGCGATTTTCGCCCCACTCTCTTCGCATTCGACTCGGACGGGCGACGCTTCGCCGCGATAAGCCGATACGCACTCGTTTCAGGAACGATGGATCGACCCGAACAGCTGGAGCGGCTGGCGGGTCGGGATCCGGCCCGTGTCGAGTCCGTCCGACTGGCGTTCAGCGCTGGCGGTGACTCCGTCCTCCTCCTCTCACGCCTTCGGAACAGCTCCAGTTACGAGTTGGCCGCCTGGCCGTTTCCCTCCGGACGGCAGGTTGTTCGGTCGCGCCATTCTGATCGAGCGGAGGCTCTGCGTGCCTTTACGGCGTCCAGCGGTGTCGGACAGCCGCTGGCTGTCGAGGAGCTTCCCTTCCCTCACCTCTATCAGACGATCGGTCCGCACCTGTTTCATCTCGAGCCAAGCCAGGTTCCGGTCCCGGGCGTCTCCAGTCTCTGGCTCTTCAACCTGTTTCATCGAAACCGGGATCTCGGGCAATCGAAACTGCTCGCAACCCAGGTGGCTCCCTTCGAGAGCCTCGTCTCGCCGGACTCCAACTGGATCGCCATCGCCGGTCACAAGGCACTCCCCGACTACGGCGGTCGACTGGAGAAAAGTCTCTGGATCGCCTCGGCCGATGGCTCCACCTTCTTCAGCGTCGCCCCGCCGGGTCGACGGGGACCAAACGCGGCCATGGTCCGGGCGATGGCCTGGCGGGACGGTCATCTCTGGTACTCCACACCCGACGGGCTCTTTGACCTCGATCCGGTGGCCGGGCGGAGCCGGCCGGTCGTACTGGGCCCAACGGCACCCGCCTGGAGCGCCCACCTGGAAGCGGCCCTGCCACTCTGGACGCTTTTGTCACGGTCCGGCTCCGCGGATACGAGCCAGGCCGTTCGGGAGCGGGAGAAACTCCGAGAGAAGGGGTGGCCGGCCTGGGTGGCTACCTGGCAAAGCGGTTTTCGGGCGGCCGTCGGGGCGGTGGGG
>JAWXBZ010000253.1:0-2830 GCA_034440375.1 Candidatus Eiseniibacteriota bacterium | reverse complement strand
CGGCCAGCGCCCGACGCTTGACCTGGTCGGCCTGGTCAGCCACGGATGGAGCCCGGCCAGCCGGCAAGGCTCCGGCGCGCTCTTCGAGCGACTGGAATCGCTGCCGCGGGAAGCGCGGCCCGACCTCCTGGCCATCTACCCGCGCTGGTTTCCCCAGCTCACGGCCACCCATTTTGCCGGGTCGGTCCTCGCCAAGGCAGATCTGGTCGACAACACGATCTGCGGCGATCGACTGAAGCAGGTGTACCGGATCGACTGGCGGCTGGCGCACACCGGCGACCTGCCGGTACATCGGCTCGAGCTGATCCGTGATTTCGGCATCAGCGTCGTCGACACCGTGGACGTGGCCGACCTGGCCTCGGAAACGGCTCATGACTATCGCTGGTCCGATACCTTTCGCGACCGCCTGCGGGAGTTTCCAACCGTGACGCCGGACGGTCCGGTGGCGATGGATGGCGGGCGACTGATCAGTCGCGCGGAATCGATGCGTGTCCGGGTCCGACCCCGCGAGTGGCTGGTCATGCTGATGCGGACGGAGGGCGAACGCGTCGATACCCTGGATGTGACGGTGAACGGGCGGGCAGCCGGCTACCTGGCCCTGCCGCGCCTCGCCTCGGCCTGGAGCGAACCGCTGATGCAGATTCCCGACAGCCTGGTCGTCGATTCCCTGCTCACCATCACCGTTCGCTCGCGGAATGCGGGGACCGGAGATGGTTACGGCTCCTATCACTACTGGTTTCTGCAGTAGACCCATCCGGCAGTCACCGTGCCCATTGCAAATGCGCTCAAAACAAATGCGCCCCGAACGGCATTCGCCGTCCGGGGCGCGTGACGAGGTTGCCGGCCGCTACGGCAGCTCCGTCCAAGCACTGACCCGGTACGGGTTGAAGGCGGTCAACTTGCTCAGGGCTTCGCTTGAATACTTGATGTCGGCGTTGCCGCCGACCGTGTTGGTCGAGATGCCACCTTCACTCATGAGGGCACCGAAGAGGTGAATCCCGGCGCCACCGCCGCTGAAGGCAATTTCGCCGGTGTTGATGATCAGGCCATACCAGGTGAACTGGCCGGTGCAGGTCAGGTCACCTTCCAAGAGGAGCAGCCCGCCGCCAACGACATCGCCCGTGATGTGCAGGTCAGCGGTGACATGCACGATCCGGTAATCGTTCCAGCCGCCCCAGTCGGGAATCTGTCCGTTGGAAACCGTGCCACCGGCATGAACGTTGTCGGCCAGCGGAGAGTACTGGGCGATCAGGGCGTCGATGTCGTAGTTGACCGTCGCCACGGCAACCGACGGCTCGGCGCCACTTCCCTCCACGTTATTCGTCTGATTGTTTCCGAGTTGGTTGATGATATTCGTCGGATTGGCGGTCGTCTCGATCCCCTGGACTTCGCTGGAACCCGGCACCACCGTGTCGGTCACCGGATCCCAATCCTGCCCTGAGATCAGGAATTGCGTGCCATTAAACTTGAAATTGTCGCTCTCGGAATAGATGGCCGCGTTCGGCACCGTGAACGGAGCCCGGACGGCCTCCACTTCGATCAAGCGCTGGGACGTTCCCTGGTTCCCCTCGGATGCCACCTTGATGATCGGGAAACCGCGGACCAGGTTCGGGCGCGGATCGGTGGCGGCGTTCAGGTCATGGTCACCGTACAGGATCACGTTTCGGGAGGCGTCCAGCCGGTACGACACGCGCACCCACGGATAAGGGAGTCGGTTGGCATTGTCCTGGACACTGAGAACCTCGGCGTAGTACTCACCCGATTCGTCGATTGTCCCATCGCCGTCATTGCTCAGACTGTCGGAGAGCGTGGCATCGTAACTCGGGTCCTGGGAACTGTTGCCGTTGGACTGAACCATGTACCGGCCCCAGCCCGGCGTAGGCGTCGTGTTCGGATCCTGGCCGAAGTAGATGGTCGAGTCGCTGCTCGACATTCTCATCACCGCCTCGGCAACACCGGCCTCCGCGCTGAACATGGACTGCACATGTCGCTTCTCGCTGCCGGCAATCCCGGTTTCGGTCTTGGAAAGCGCCACGTACGACACGCCCATCGCCGAGATCAGGAGGAGCATCAAGAGGGCTCCGACCATCACATTGCCGCGCTCGTTGGCCCCTGTTCGTGCCTGCTGTTCGGTTGCCATAAAAAATTGCTCCTTCCCGTCAGGGAGTGATGACATCGACGTAGGGATTCAGATAGATGATGATGTCACCCGTTGTGGCCGTGATGGCCGTTCCGACGACGATATCGTTCAAGGGGTCATTCCCCGGCGTGTCCACGCTGGTTTCAATCTTTCCGATGGCCACCGCGTTCACCGTGCCGCCCGTGTTGGCGTCAGCCCAATCCTCGTTGGCGGGAATGACGTTGACCGCCTGCGTGTTGTCGCAGAACCAGCTCTGCACGGTGCGCGCTTCATTGCCGGCCACGATGTCCATGGCGGCATCCTGATCGATCAGGCCCACGGCCACGCAGGTCACGGCCCCGTCGGCGGTGGCGTAGTCGACCATGGTGAAGGCACCGGCACCGTCATTCGCCCAGAGTTCGACCCGGCCCGCAGCGTTACCGGTCCGCTCGCCCAGGATCAGGTCCGGGGTCGAATCACTGTTCATCCGGGCGACCGCCAGGGCCCGGATGTTTCCGCCGGCCGTGGTGGTCGAGAGCTTGGTGAACTTGCCCAGTGGCGAGGCGTTCATGGTGAAAATGTCGAATTTGCCGTTGTTGTTGTTGTTGGACGTCTTGCATCCGGTGGCGATATCCGGCCGCCCGTCCGCATTGAAATCGGCCACGACCACGCTCTGGACCTCGCCGGCCGCCACGTAGACGTCCGTTCCGG
>JAWXBZ010000252.1:0-36755 GCA_034440375.1 Candidatus Eiseniibacteriota bacterium | reverse complement strand
TGACGCCGCCGCAGATCGAATTCATCTTGACCGATTCCGGGGCGCGCGTTGTTTTCGTTTCCGATGCCCATCAGATGGCCGTCGTCGCCGACATTCGCCCTCGTCTGCGGGCAGACCTCCAAGTCGTCCAGTTCGATGCCGGAACCGAGGAAGGAAACCGTGACCCGAAGCCGGTTCACACCTTCGACGGGATCCGGGAATTGGGACGCGCGCGACGCCTCCGTGAACCGAACGCCGCCGAACGCCGCCGCGACGCCGTGGCCGCGACGAACCTGGCCAGCATCATCTACACCTCCGGCACCACCGGGCGGCCCAAGGGCGTCATGTTGACACACGGGAACATCGTGTCAAACGTCCATGCCGTACGGGCAGTCTTGTCGGTTGGGCCGACCGACCGCTGCCTGTCGTTTCTGCCCCTTTGTCACATTTTCGAGCGGATGGCGGGGCACTACACGATGATGGATGCCGGCGTCACGATCGCGTATGCCGGGTCAATGGAGACGGTTTCCGACAATCTTGTCGAGGTCCGGCCGACGGTATTATTCAGCGTTCCGCGTCTTTACGAAAAGATGCACGCCCGCGTGCACGAAACAGTGCGCGAGGCGCCGCCGCTGCGTCGGGCACTTTTCCATTGGGCCGTGGGGGTCGGGCGCCGTCGAAGTGAACGACTCCTGGCGCATCGTCCCGTGCCGTTGATGCTGGCGTGGCAGGCCCGCGTCGCGTCGATGCTGGTGTTCTCCAAAATCAAGGCGCGACTTGGCGGCCGTATCCGCTTCATGGTGTCGGGAGGAGCGCCATTGTCCGCCGAAATCGCCATCTTCTTCCATGCGGCCGGAGTCTTGATCCTGGAGGGGTACGGGCTGACGGAGACGTCGCCTGTCATCAGTGTCAACCGACTCGACAACATTCGCATCGGTACCGTAGGCCAGCCGATCCCGGGAGTCGAGGTCACAACTGCTCCGGACGGCGAGATCCTGGTTCGGGGCGCCGGCGTCATGGCCGGCTATGCCAACGACCCGGAGGGGACGGCGGCCGTCATGGGCGGCGGGTGGTTCCACACCGGCGACATCGGCCGGCTTGATCCGGACGGTTTTCTCACCATCACCGATCGAAAAAAAGACCTGATTGTTACCGCCGGTGGCAAGAACGTGGCGCCACAACCGATCGAGGGACGACTCAAGCAGGATCCCTACATTTCGGAGGTGGTGGTGTTCGGTGATCGGCGCCCTTACTGCGTGGCCCTCTTGGCGCCGGACTTCACCCAGGTGGCAAGATGGGCGCGGGAGAACGGCGTGACTGGATCGTCCGCGGGCGGAGCCGTCGATCCGATTGCCCTGAGTCGCGATCCCCGCGTCAGGGCCTTTCTGATGACGCGTGTCGAGCAGGTCAACAAGGATCTGGCGCCGTTCGAGACGATCAAGCGAATCGGTCTGATCGACCGCGAACTGACCGTGGCCGATGGCGACTTGACGCCGACGCTCAAGGTGAAGCGGCGCGAGTTGGAAGCCCGATATCGCGCGTTGATAGACGCGCTCTACGCGCCGGGCGAGGAGCGATGAAGGGACTTACGCCCGTCGCGGCGGGTGGGCTCGTCACCTGATTCAATAGAAGAGGCGAACCGGCCGGGGAGCGCGGGGCTCCTCGAAGGGGAGCCGCGGCAGGCCGGTTCGCCAGAACAGGTTCCGATTGGCCGGGCGTGGTTCCCATCGGCTGTCATCCGCCCACGCGAAGAGCACCCCCCGTCCCCTAGGTGCTCTTCGACCACCCCGACCAATCGGAAATTCATGGTCTTGCCGAGATTGCCGTCTTGTTGTCGTGCGCGGGGCGCCACGGTGAAACGCGCGCGTTGTCGTCCGGCCATCAAAACCTCGGCTCGGCCCGGGATCGCGCCCGGGCCGAGCCGGATTGGAAGCGGTCGCGTGCCCGCCTCCAGGTGAGCCCCCATTCCCACCTTCGACAATGATGAATTGCAATGGTCATGCCATCTCTGGAAAGCAGCCGGGGTCAAGAAAGTGTCGCTCTAACTCAAATGAATTTCGAGGTTATGATTCGCCGGTATCCACTGGCCCAATGACAACCCGACAAAATTTGACGAGAACTCGTCAGTCGTGACGACCGAGAGCCCGATCGAGATCCTTGATCAAATCGGCCGGGTCCTCGATGCCGCAGGAGATGCGGATGGTACCGTCGGATATGCCGGCCGCCAGCCGTTCGTCCGAAGACAGGCGGATGTGCGAAGAGACAGCTGGAATCAGGGCAATCGTCTCGACGCCCCCCAGTGTCGGCGCCAGCCGAATCAACGACAGGCCTTCCGCCCAGTGCCGCACCGCCGGTTCACCGCCGGCAAGATCGAACGCCAGGATCCCTCCAAAGCCACGCATCTGGCGCGCGGCCAGATCGTGGGCCGAGTGGGTGGCCAGTCCCGGGTAGTTGACGGATCGAACGGCGGGGTGCTGTTCGAGCCAGCGGGCCAGCACCAGCGCATTCTGGCTCTGACGCGCAATGCGGAGTCCCAGGGTCTTGATGCCGCGCTCGAGCAACCAGGCGGCGTGTGGATCGAGGCAGCCACCCAACCATTTCATCGTTTCGCGGCAGCGATCCACCAGCGCCCGGGTGCCGACGATGACGCCGGCCGTGACATCATCGTGGCCGGCCAGCGCCTTGGTGGCCGAGTGGATCACTGCCGTGGCGCCGAAGTCGAGCGGCCTTTGCAGGATGGGTGTGGCGAAGGTGTTGTCGACGAAGACCGGCACTGAGGTTTCCCGCCCCGCCGCAACGATGGCGGTCAGGTCGGCAATTCGGAGCGTCGGATTGGTTGGGGTCTCCACGAAAATGGCCTTCGTCCCTGGGCGAATGGCATTCCGAAAGGCGGCAGGGTCATCGGCGGCGGCCCAGCTTGTCGTTATTCCCATCCGTCGCACGATACCGTCGAGCAGGTTTCGCGTGCCTCCGTACAGGTCCGCTGCCGCGACCAGGTGATCACCTGCCGATAACTCGGAAAGGATAAGCGTACTGATGGCCGCCATGCCCGACGAAACGGCCAGCGCGGCCTCCGCCCCTTCAAGTGCGGCCAGGTGGCGTTCCACGAGAGCAAGCGTCGGGTTTCCGTAACGTGTGTAGATCCAGCCGGGGCGCTCGCCCCGGAAGGTCGCTGCCATGTCTTCCACCGACTCGAATTGAAAGACCGTCGTCAGGTGGATGGGGGGCACGTGGGCCCGATCGTGCGTATCGTGAAAGTCGGCGCCGTGAACGGCCAGCGTATCAGGCCGGATGTCAGCAGGGCCGGATTCACCAGGTCGCGCCGGATCGACTCCATCCAGACCCGTCATGGTCCTTGTCCGACCAGGCTCTTGAGGGCGCTCCAGCTGGTCGGCCGTATGGAAACCGTATTACAGGGTGCGAGGCAAGGGTTGCAGCCCGGTATGGATCCGAATGCCACGTACCCGAGAGCCGTCGGCGGCAGCGTCACCGTGTTGCCGATACAGGTCTGTATGGCAGCCGAATCACTCCCGAACGGACTGATGGTCAGGAAGGAGGGGGTGTAGCAGGTCATGTAAAAATAGCCCCCGACCACCAACGTGTCGGATGGGCACTGTTCGACATTCCAGATGAGGCGATTGACAGACTTCGGTACCTGATACCAGCCGGGCCCTGGCTCCTGGGAATCGGCGCAAAGGTTCCAGGAGAAGATATCAACACCGGACAGCGTGACGGCGTCATAGTCGATTCCGGCCTGAATCGAACGAATGCCTTCAGCCGGATCGAACTGGCTGGCCATCAGGTAAACGAAATAGGTGCCGGCACCGCTCGGTGAATAGAGGCTTCCGCTCACAAGGGCTTCCTGACATCGGGCAATTCCCGACTGGCAAGGCTCCGACAGGCTCGCCCGACTGGCATGGAGAACCAACTTCGGTTCTGCGGCAAAGGCACCCCCCGCCAGACTGGTCAGAGTCAAAACGGCAAGCAGAAAGCTGTTCCAATTGGGCAAGTGCTTTTGATGTTGATTCATGCGCCGGGGGCAGCCGCCGCCTGCGTGGACTCGTTTCGGCATGAAATGAAGACCCCCGCGGCAATATGGACAACATGAGCGGCGTGACTCGAAAACGCTACTGTCCAGCAGACGTCACGTCAACCCATGACAAAGCGAAACCCCGAGGTCTGAGCCGCCGAATTCTCGCGGGCCGGACCTCGGGGTTGCTGTCGAAGACGAATCGGATCTGGTGACCAATAGTCGACGAAGGTCGGCTCCTAGTGACCGGTCAGAGCCTTTATCGCGCTCCAGGTAGTAGGACGGACGGGGACTCCACTGCAGTTCACCATACAGGGATTGCAGGCAAACGCCATGCCCCCGCCACCCGCGGAGAATTGGGCTGAACCGAGTTCCCCCGGGGTCAGGTTCGTTTCGAAGGAGCCACAATCCGCAAATTTGGCGATCCCGTCGACCGGGCGGGGGATGAGTTGAAACGTGCCTGCCGAGTAGGCGGTCAAGTAGAAGAAGCCGGCGGTCGAGAGGCGGCCCCTCTGACACAGGTTGACGGCGTCCCAGGTGATCAGGTTGCCGCTTCCGGGGCCGGGCCATTCGGTCGGGGGTGGTGATTTGAATTCCAGAGTGGCGCACAGGGTCCAGGCGAAGACGTTGATCATGGAACCGGTACCCGTCTCATTGTACTGTCCGGGATAGGTGACGCCGAACTGGACACCGGCCAGTCCGTTCAGCGGGTCGATCGCAATCTCCCCTGCGACGCTGTCGCCCAGGTCGACGATGACCTGCATGTGATAGCCTTGGCCCAAGTCGCCCGTGTTGTCCGCGTTTGCGCAAAGGCCACCCAACGTGGCAGGGACCGCGCACGGGAGCTTAGTTGTGATGGCCTTGATGTGAAGCAGGATCTTTGGCTTCATGCTGATCTGGGCTTCGGAATTAACCGGGGTCAGAACCAGCGCGCCCAGCGCCAGAACTCCCACGGCGATCTTAACTAATTTCATCACTCCTCCTTCACTCGTACGCTGTTGGCAGGATTTCGATTGTCATCGTCCCGATATATAAATACACCATCGGGGGTTTTTCGGCTAGGTCAGACCGAAGAATGTCATATCCGGTAAGCATCTTTTCGATGCGAATGTTTAGCGTTCGTCTGGATCCACTCCACCGGTGACAATTACTCCGCGGCAACCCTGACTGACCATGCCTGGTGCGGCCAAAACTCACTCATTCCGACACAAACGTCCCTGCCAGTGAAGAAGGTGGTTGAATTCCTCAATTCAGGAGGTTCTTCACCTTCGACCATGTTGTCGGCGCTACGGCCACCGGGGCGCAATCGACCAGGCAGGGGTTGCACCCCTCGGTGACGGCGCCGGAGGAGAAGGCGGCGAAACCCAGCGCACCCTCCGGGACGATGGTTTCAACGGAACCGCAGTCAGCTACCTTTGCGATGTTGTCCACAGGGCGGTTGGTCACGCGAAACGTCGAGGGGCCATAGGCACCCATGTAAAAAAAGCCCGCACATCCGAGGCGGGTGCGCTGGCACGACGTTACGGCATTCCAGGTAATCAGGTTACCGCCTCCCGACGCCGGCCAGACAGGAGTGGGCGAGACGAACTCCAGTGTCGCGCAGAGCGTCCAGCCGAAGACACCGATCCCCCCGGCGCCCTCCGGATACTGAATGCCGAACTGAACGCCGGCGAAGCCGTCATCCATTGAAATACTGTCCCCACGGTCGACGATCAGTTGCATGTGGTAGGACATGAGAGGATAGAGATCCCCTTTTGGGACTGTGTTGGCACAATTGTCGCCGAGTGTAATGGGGAGGCTACATGGAGCCTTCGTGGTGACCATCTTGACGTGCAACAGGATCTTTGGCTTGTTTGGGTTGACGGCGGCCGAGGTTGGTCCGGCCACGAACCCGATCGCCCCGAGGGCGAGCAAACCAGCGGTGATGTGCGCAAGCTTCATGAATTCCTCCTTCGCGGTCTGCCAGTACTGAAACGAAAAACAGGGTAGGCACACTCAGGCCCGTGCTGGGAACGAACCCTTTATCAGGATAAGACCGATATCGTCACTCCGCCAGTCCAAGCCAGTCAAATGTTTGGCTTTTCTCCGGGGGTACCCAACGGGGCCACCCGGGTCTGGGCAGTCCGCACGGTCAACTCAGCCAGAGTGTACAGATCGTGGAGATTGTGCGCCATCACTCTTAACAGGGGGCGGGGGTCCCGGTCCCGGACGAACCGATGGTAGATGGCTGGAATCTCGGCACCATCGATGTCACCACCTCGCCGGCGCCCCAGAATGGCCCATTCGAGGGTCTTCAAGCG
The DNA here is from genome assembly GCA_034440375.1 of Candidatus Eiseniibacteriota bacterium. Lineage (GTDB taxonomy): Bacteria > Eisenbacteria > RBG-16-71-46 > JABDJR01 > JAWXBZ01 > JAWXBZ01. The sequence goes on along the minus strand of JAWXBZ010000252.1, from coordinate 30,446 downwards.
GCAATCCGGGAGCCGGTCCGACCAGCGTCGGCGGGCGGGGTGGAGCAGGTCGAAATGGGCGTCGGGACGGCATGATGCGGTTCGCAGGCGCCCCGTGCGCTCCTTCAGGAAGGGGATGTCATACGATTTGCCGTTGAAACTGACCACGACTGGCCGTCGGGTGATTTCGCCTGAAATGGCTTCGAGCAGGGCGGCCTCCTCCGAATAGTCCCGCGCCAGGAGGAGCCGAAAGGTCATTTCCCCCCCGGAGCAGGACAGGAGGCCGCACAGGAAGACCGGTGTGGCGGCCAACCCGGTTGTTTCCAGATCCAGGAACAGCCCTGAATCGACCCCCCGGCTTCTCCAACCGGCCCAACCGCAGTCCCGCTCGAGATCGTCCGGTGCCGGCGACGCCAACACCTGGGCCAGCCTGCCGGCCAACCCATCCTCGATGCCGGGCCACCGCTCGAGTGGGCGCTCATGAAGCCAGCAGACTCCGCGAGCGGTTCGAATTTCCTCACCGGGAAGCACCGTTTCCAGGCCCGGCGGCGCCTTTCGTCGCCGGGAGTTTCGGATCGTTCCCACTTCGGGGGGCGGCGCGGGGGTTCTTGGACCCCTCGCCAGGCGGCCGAGCCGCTCATTGAGATTGGTGCTCACGGCGTGATAAGGCCACGCAGCATGACCCGGGCAGCTCCCTTGTCCGGTATCGGAAAGCCGTTCATCACGTCCGGATCCTGGTGCTGCGCCGGACGGAGGATCGGCAGGCCGACGCAGGAGGGGCATCCGTCCTGACAGGGACAATCTTCGAGGAGCCGAAGCGCTTCGAGCACCATCTCTTCCCAGATGGTGTAACCCCGTTCCGTAAAACCAACCCCCCCCGCGAAGCGGTCGTACAGAAAGAGGGTCGGGTGCCCGAAGTTGGACGAGTCGATCACGCCGCCGATGTCGGATCGATCGCACATGCTGTAGAGCGGCAGCACGGTGATCATGAGATTACGGATGCCGGAGAGTCCCTCGGCCGGCTTTCTGCCGTCCGCGCGCACGGCATTCCGCACTTCCTCGGAGGGACTCCAGCCAAGGGCCACTGTGTCGAGATGCTGTGGCGGCAGGGCCAGGTTCTTGTACCCGATCGAATCGGTAGACCCGAACTGGATCTTCTTGAACATGGTGGTGGCCCAGGTGACGGTGGCCCGGTTCAGCGTGAGGCGCTCCGCTCCGCTCCAGCGTTCGATCCGGCGCTCGGTGACGCGCAGCGAGGTATCGAGAACCGGCTGCGTGTAGTAGTCGACGCTGACGGGTTCGACGTAGGCCACTTTTTGGTCCATATCCAATTTCTTGACGAACCAGGTTTCACCCTCGTGCAGGTAGATGGCTTCCGGGTAGACCAGTTCCGGTGCGCTGATGGCGTCCACCATGCCGATCACTTTGTCCCCGTTGGTCGCATCGACGATCGAGTACGTGTCGTCCGAGATGGTTCTGAGGTTGACTCGCTGGGCCGGAAAGTCGGTGGAACCCCAGTAGTGAAGGCCGCCAAGGTGGGTCAGCCGGTCTTCGGCGGTCAGCGCCTCGCGCACGCCGCCCATCATGCAGCCGAAGATTTCTTCGTCTTCCGGTCCGAGCGGCAGTTCAAATGCGGCGCAGGCGAGATGTCCGGCCAGGATGTACGGATTGCCCGGATCGATGGCCGCGGCTTCCGGTGCCTGCCCTAGAAAGTAGTCCGGATGCCGGGCCAGGTACTGGTCGATGGGGTCGTCGTAGGCCACAAAGATTGTCAGGCTGCCGTCGTGGCCCCGCCCGGCCCGTCCCGACTGCTGCCAGACCGAAGCAAAGGTGCCCGGGAAGCCGACCACGATGGAGGCGTCGAGACTGCCGATGTCGATCCCGAGTTCGAGGGCGTTGGTCGACACCACGCCGAGCAACTCACCATCGAAAAGGCGCTTCTCGATGGCTCGCCGCTCACCTGGCAGGTAACCGCTGCGATATGGAGTCAGGCGACCGGCCAGCGCACCATCCTTTCGGCGCAACTCGTCGTGGGCGTATTTGTATATGAGTTCGGCTACAACGCGGGCCTTGCAGAAGACGATGGTCGCCACCCCCTCGCGGACCAGTCGCAGGAGAATTTCCATCGCCTCGACGTTGCCGCTCCGTCGCTCCACGCGCGCCGCATCGAGGTGCGGCGGATTCCAGGTGACAAACCAGCGCGGGCCGCGGGGAGAGCCGTCGTCGGTGACCGCACGCGTGCCGACACCAGTCAGGGCCTCCGCCAGCTCGACCGGGTTTCTGATCGTGGCCGACGAGGAGAGAAACTGCGGATCCGCACCGTGGTGCGCGGCCACCCGGCGCAGCCGACGGATGACATTGGCCACGTTGGAACCGAAGATGCCGCGGTAGGAATGGATCTCATCGATGATGACGTAACGGAGCTGCGAGAGAAAGCGAGCCCAGCGACCGTGATAGGGGAGCAGCGCCCGGTGGAGCATGTCCGGGTTCGAGAGAACAAGGCGGCTCGTATCACGAATCTTTCGACGCGCCGACTGGGAGGTGTCGCCGTCGTAAACGCCCGGCCGGATCGACGTGATCAGATCGTCCTCCGGTGGCAGCGCGGCAGAAGCCGTCTCCAGAAAGCGGGTCAGGCCCTTGAGCTGGTCCTGGGCCAGCGCCTTGGTCGGGAAGAGATAGAGAGCGGTGGAATCGGGCTCCGCCATCAACCTCTCGACGACCGGGAGGTTGTAGGCCAGTGTCTTTCCGCTGGCGGTTCCGGTGACCACCACCACATGCTCTCCCTCCCGGGCCAGGTTGATGGCTTCCGCCTGGTGGGCATAGAGGCGATCGATTCCCCGGGCCGACAGGGCGCTCCGGAGAGGTACCGAAAGCGGTTCACGGGGATCGGCATGGCGGGCTGGACGCTCCGGTAGCCGGGTTACGTTCACGATCTGACCGGCATAGTGACGTTCGGCCTCGATGCGGCCGAGGAAGGCGTCGAAATCATGGCCCTTGAGGGGCAGGGGGAGAGTCGGCTCGGTCGTCATTGCTCATCATATGTTTAGATTATTTGAAGCGGGAAGTCCAGCCATTTCAGCGTCATCCAGGATGCCAATTCATCATGTCTTACAGAATTGTGGCGATTGTCAAAAATAGCCGTCTCCGTCATTCTTCCGACAAGGAATTGCCACATCCCCCCTTTAGGCTTCGCCCGTCAACGAACGGGAGGGCAAAACGATGTCAGAACGAATACTGGTCGTGGACGACGAGAGGGATCTGCTTGATCTGGTCGCCTATCACCTGACCCATGTCGGCTACAAAGTGACAACGGCCGGAAACGGGGAGCAGGCCCTGGAGCGGGCGCGTGAGCGCGCGCCCGATCTCATTATCCTGGACATCCTCCTCCCCGACATCGGGGGATTGGAGGTCTGCCGGATACTGAAGGGCGAGGAGAGGACGAAAAACGTGCCGGTCATCTTTCTCACGGCCAAGGGAGAAGAGATCGATCGAGTCGTCGGATTCGAACTCGGCGCCGACGACTATGTGGCCAAGCCGTTCAGCCCGCGGGAGCTGGTCCTGCGGGTACGCGCTCTGCTCAAGCGTCGTCGTGGCGACGACGATATACGCCCCCCGCTGGCCGCGGGCGATCTGCGCCTCGATCGCGATCGGCATGAGGTGACCATCGGCAAGAAACCGGTCGATCTGACGGCCACGGAGTTTCGCCTGCTGGCCCATTTGATGGAGAATTCCGGGCGTGCCCTGAGCCGCGATGCCCTGCTCGATTCCGTTTGGGGGACGGATGCCTTCGTCACCGACCGCACGATCGACACACACGTCAAGCGCCTTCGGGCCAAGCTGGGAAAAACCGGCGACAAGGTCGAAACGGTTCGGGGCGTGGGTTATCGCTTTCGCGGCTGACCCGGGCCGGCGCCCGGATAGGGCTTCGACATCGAGGAGCCTGTGAGCGGATCGCTGCGCGACGCCATCACGGCTCAATTTCTGGTTCTTTTCATGGCTGTCGTCGGGCTGGCCGGACTCGGTACGCTCGTGTTGCCGTTGCCGATCGCCCTGGGCCTTGCCTTGCTGCTTGGCCTGGCCGGAACCTGGTGGCTGGCCGACCGCCTGACAAGGTCCCTGCGCGAGCTGGCCGGTCAAGTTCGACCCTGGGCCGAAGGAGGGGTCGATCGGTTGCCGCCGCGGCATGGCGGCGGCGACGAGGTGGATTCGATCACGGCCGTGCTCGAAAACATGGGTGGGTCGCTTCGAACCCGCGACGACGCCCGTGAACGGGAGGCCCAGAAACTCCGACAGATCCTCGAGACCATGATCGAGGGGGTGTTGGTGATCGGCCCCGACGGGCGCGTGTCGCTCGACAATGCCACGATGCGCCGGCTCCTCCCGACGATTGGCAAGCTTACGGGCCGTACGGCCATCGAGGCCCTGCGCAGCACCGAATTCGATGCGGCCGTGCGGAGTGTCCTGGCCGGCGGACCGGCCCCTGTCCTCGACCTGTCGGTCGGTGCGGCCGGCGCCGAGCCTGACGCGAACGCATCCGTCGGGGGGGCTCCCGCGCCCCGGCGGACCTTTCGTGTCTCCATGGCCCCCTTGTCCGTCGACGAGGGGCGATCCGTCATCGCCGTTTTCCACGATGTGTCGCGCCTCCGCGAACTTGAGAATTTGCGACGGGACTTTGTAGCCAACGTCTCCCACGAACTCCGGACGCCCCTGACGGCCATCAAGGGCTACGTTGAAACGCTTCGGGAGGGAGATGTGCTACCCGCGGATCGGATCCGATTTCTCGATACCGTGTCGCGGCATACCGATCGACTCAGCACACTCATCGAGGATCTCCTCGAGCTCTCGCGTCTCGAATCGCCGGAGACAAGGCTGCAGGTGCAGCCCGTCGCCATGGAAACGGCGGCCCAGAGGGCGCTCGATCTCCTCGAGGGGGCCGCAGACAATCAGAACGTGACCTTGCAAAACAACGTCCCGAATGGTCTGCCGCTCGTGATCGCAGACGCCGGGAGCCTGGAACAGATCCTGGTCAACCTTCTCGATAACGCAATCAAGTACACCCCCCCGGGGGGACAGGTCACCCTGTCGGCCGTTCGGAAGGACGGGCGGATCCGTGTCACCGTTGTCGACACGGGCATCGGGATCCCGGCGGGGGATCTGCCGCGGCTGTTCGAACGATTCTTTCGGGTGGATCGCGGTCGCAGCCGCGAACAGGGAGGGACCGGTCTCGGACTGGCTATCGTCAAGCATCTGGTCCACTTGCAGGGGGGGGAGCTGGGCGTCGAAAGTGAGCCAGGTCGGGGCTCAACATTCTGGTTCACGCTGCGGATTGCGGGCGGATCGGACACTTCCGTGGCAAGTGCCATCCAATTGTCACGCAGTGTTGACCGATTCGCCACGGGGCGTCCGTAGCCTCTCATGATTAACTGACTTGGGCGCCATGAAGAGGCTTGGCATAAAGAGGTACCTGGACTGATGTCGATACAGAGCGGGGAACGCCGTTACGGGGCCTCCCGGAGCCGCTGGTTTCTCTGGCGGGAACGACTGATCGAGACCACCATCGCGGTCTGCTCTGCCATGACCATTCTGAGCGTTTTCCTCATCCTCTTGTCGATCGTCAGGGAAGCCATTCCGATCTTTTTCACGGCGGAAGATCCTGCCAGCGCCAATTTCGGCGGATTCTTCGGCCAGATCGTCTGGCAGCCGGTATCGGACAACCCTCGTTATTCCCTGCTGCCGCTGATCCTTGGCACGGCCAAGATCACGGTCATTGCGATGTCGGTGGCCGTTCCGATCGGCGTCCTGGCTGCCCTCTTCAGTGCCGAGTTCGCGCCGCGCTGGGTCGGCGAGATCGTAAAGCCATTCGTGGAACTGCTGGCCGGCATCCCGTCGGTGGTGATGGGATTCTTCGCCCTGATCATTCTGGCCTCCATCGTGCAAACGCTGACCGGCGCCGTGGCCCGACTGAACGCACTGAACGCGGGCCTCGCGCTTGGCCTCGCCATCATTCCCGTCATTTACTCGGTGAGCGAGGACGCACTTCGCGCCGTGCCGAACAATCTTCGTGAGGCATCGCTCGCTCTCGGCTGCAATAACTGGAAAACAGCCGTACACGCCGTCCTTCCGGCCGCCTCATCGGGCATTTTCGCCTCGATCGTACTGGGCTTGGGGCGTGCGGTCGGCGAGACGATGGTCGTCCTCATGGCCTCGGGAAACGCCGCGCTGGTGTCGTGGAATCCGCTTGACACAACCCGCACCATGTCGGCCACCATCGCCGCCGAAATGGGTGAAGTGGTCGTCGGCGGAGATCACTACCGCATTCTCTTCCTGATCGGCGTCATCCTCTTCGGATTCACCATGATCCTGAACATCCTTGCCGGCTGGTATCTCAGCACCATGAAACGGCGCTTGAGCGGAGAGGTCTGATGGCTTTCGTCGGATCGCCCGCTGCCAGGCCGGCCCTGTTGCCGCTGATTGGTGGCCGCAAGACGGCGTGGGCGGAGGTTCTGCTGACGGGACTTTCCGGCTTCGCCACGCTGCTGATTGTCCTCACGGTGGCGGTCATCGTGATCAATATCGTGGCCGGCGGCTACCAGGTCATCTCCTGGGAATTTCTGACGAAGCCGCCAACCGACGGCCTTCGTTCGGGTGGGATTGGTCCAGCCATCTTCGGAACGGTGGCCCTGGTCCTCCTCATGGTCATCGCGGTCATTCCATTCGGGGCCATGGCCGCCATCTATCTGCACGAGTACGCCCGCCCGAACGCCAGGTGGACGAAAGCAGTGCGCTTTGCCGTCAACAATCTGGCCGGCGTCCCCTCGATCGTGTTCGGCCTGTTCGGCCTCGGTTTTTTCATCCAGACGCTCGGGGTCGGCATCGATCGGGCGATGGGACTGGACGTCACGTGGGGGCAGCCATGCATCCTCTGGGCGGCCATGACCCTGGCCATTCTCAATCTGCCGGTCGTGATCGTCACGACCGAGGAGGCGCTCGCGTCCGTGCCGCCGCACTTTCGCGAAGCCAGCCTGGCGCTGGGCGCCACCCGCTGGCAAACCATCTGGCGGGTCGTCCTGCCCCAGGCGCTCCCGGGAATCCTGACCGGCGGCATCCTGGCCGTGGGGCGCGGCGCCGGAGAGGTGGCCCCGATCCTGTTTACGGGAGCGGCCTATTTCCTGCCGTATCTGCCGGGACAGCTTACCGACCAGTTCATGCACCTCGGTTATCACACCTTCGTTCTGGCCACCCAGTCGCCGGACGTGGATGCCACGCGCCCGGTGATGTTCGGCACGGTGCTGGTTCTGCTGGTCCTGACCCTTCTTCTGAACATGACAGCCACCGTGATTCGGGCGCGCACTCGCTCCCGTCAGAAAAGCGGATAGGCGAAAGGACATGAGATGATAATTGATGAGCCGGGGGCGCGTTCCGCCTCGATCCTGGCGCCGCCTCTGGTATCCTCAAAGTTCACCCCGGCGCCTGCCGCGACCCATTCAGGAGGCCCTGTCGTGGATGCAAAGCTTCCTGTCAAGATTGCCGTGACGGATCTTGATTTCTACTATGGGCCGGCCCATGTCCTGCACAAGGTCAGCATGGAGATCCCCGAGCATCGGGTCACGGCCCTGATCGGACCGTCGGGCTGCGGGAAGTCGACTTTTCTCAGAACGCTGAATCGCATGAATGACATCATCCCCGGGGCGCGGGCGGATGGCATCGTTCTCCTCGACGGTGAGGACATCTTCGCCCGCCAGGTTGACGTGGTGGAACTGCGCCGGCGGGTCGGAATGGTTTTCCAGAAGTCGAATCCCTTCCCGAAGTCAATTTGGGATAACGTGGCTTATGGGCTTGTCGTCAACGGCGTTTCCGACCGCAAGTTCATCGCCGAGCGGGTCGAATCCAGCCTCAAGGCTGCCGCGTTATGGGATGAAGTGAAAGATCGATTGAAGACCTCGGCCTTCGGGCTGTCGGGTGGACAACAGCAGCGGCTTTGCATCGCAAGGGCTCTGGCGGTCGAGCCGGAAGTCCTGCTGATGGACGAGCCGGCCTCCGCCCTGGACCCGATCGCAACCCAGAAGATCGAAGACCTGATCGACAGTCTGAAAGCGAGTTACACGATTGTCATCGTCACCCACAACATGCAGCAGGCTGCACGGGTGTCCGACTTCACCGGCTTCTTCTATCTGGGCGAATTGATCGAAGTGGGGCCGACGGAGAAAATTTTCACCAATCCGGACAAGACGAGCACCGAGGATTACATCACCGGCCGGTTCGGATAAGATGCCAGGAAAGGGGAGAGTCACCGGGTGAACACACGCCAGCACAGCAGCCGCGAATTCGAAGCCGAGCTTCAGAGCGTCAAGAACGCCCTTCTAGCCATGGGCGGCCGGGCCGAGCACTTGCTGGGCGACTCCATCAATGCCCTGGTCAACCGGGACAGCGATCTGGCGGAGCGGACCATCGCCGCCGACAAGGGCACCGACAAGAGTGAGATGGAGATCGACGAGCTGACGCTCAAGATACTGGCGCTCCGCCAGCCGGTCGGATCAGACCTTCGCTTTCTGGCCACCGCACTCAAGATCGTAACCGACCTGGAACGGGTGGGCGATCTCACGGTCAACATCTGCGAGCGTGTCCTCGAACTCAACACCGAGCCGCAGTTGAAGCCCTACATCGATCTGCCGCGGATGGCAGCACGCGTCAGTGCCATCGTGCGGACGAGCCTAGATGCCTACGTTTCCGGTGATGTCGAGAAGGCGAAGGATGTCCTGGCCAGTGAGCAGGCCATTGACGACCTGAACGTCCAGATTTTCCGCGAGCTCGTCTCGTTCATGATTGAGGACCCCCGCACGATTACCCGGGCCATGCGGCTCATTTTCATCGCCAAGTATCTGGAACGGATCAGCGATCACGCCACGAACATCGCCGAGCAGGTCATTTTCATGGTCAAGGGGAGCGATGTCCGGCACGGCGCCAGCATCAACGTCTTGTAACCGACAGCATCGTGAACCCGGGCCAATCGGCCTCGCGACGTTTCTTGTGCTGGCCGCCTGCCACCTTTTGTCGCTGCCCGCCGTCGCCTCCGACTGGCCTCCCCTCAGCGAAACCGATCGTGCTCTCAAATCCGTCGATCCGGACGGCCCCGGTGCCATCCTCCTTTTCGAGGAGGCCGAGGTCGATGACCGGCGCATCGAGGGTCGGCTGCAGAGCCTCTATCGCCGCTTCAAGATTCTCCTGCCTTCTGGTGAATCCTGGGCCACCTTCGTGGTCAGTCTCAACGAACCCGCCGAAGAATTGGTCGACATAGACGGCCGCACGATCACGCCCGACGGCAAGGAGTTGCCGCTCAACCGAAGCGACGTCACTCGAAGCACAACGCCGGGCGGCCGCACCGAGTTGACCTTCCGGTTGCCCGGTGCCGCGGTCGGGTGCGTGGTTGAATATCGCTATGCCGTTCTGGGAGGTGAGGCTCCGCCGGTTGACGGCTGGATATTCCAGCACGAGATTCCCTGTCAACGGTCCACTTACCTCTGGCATCCGGCATTCTCCAGGACCTCGCGTTGGGTGCTCTTGAACACCGACGGCTTCGAACCGTTGGTCGAGCCGATCTTCCGCGCAAACGCCTCCGACAGCCTGGAAGCGGCCCGCTTTGAAATCCGCGACCTGCCGGCCGTCCGTGACGAGCCATGGGGACCCCCACCCCTGGAAACGCGGGCCCGCGTCGTCACGCTTTATGACCCGGCCAATCTGATCGCCAAGGGGTACTGGCGCACCTTTGCCGCCATCGTCCGTGCCCGCGAGCTGGAATTCGCGGCCGGCCGAAGCCGCCTGGAGGCGGAACTCGCGGTGCTCGATCTTCCGGCGGACGAGCCGGCCGTGACCATCAGGCGCCTTTATGAATTTACCCAGGCACGCCTGGTCAACAGCGCTGCCGGCGGGGGGCCGACCCCCCCCGTCCCCGACACGGTCGATTCGCTTCTGGCGCTCGGCACCGGGGGGCCGGACGCGGTGAATCTTCTGTTCATCGCGGCGCTTGAGTCGAGGCACATCACGGCCACGCGAGCGTTCACGGTCGACCGCGACCGCGCTTTTTTTCATCCGGATATCCTGTCGCCGGCACAGTTTCACCGAAGCCTCGTCGCGGTTAGTTCGTCACCCGAACGGGTCTACTTCTTCGCGCCCGGGGTTCCGTTCGCCCCCCCCGGAATCCTGCCATGGTATGCACAGGGTGTCACCGCGGTGGCGGCCAGCGACTCCGGGGCGATGTTCGTACCAACACCGATCGATCCGGCCGAAGTGAACCGGGTTCGACGCACCGCACAGCTGACGCTCGACGGCGAGGGGCGCCTGCGCGGGCGCGTGCGTGTCGACACGAGCGGGCAGCTGGAGTTGGAGCTGCGTCAGGCGCTGGCCCTCGCGGGCCGCAAGGGATTGCTCGATCATCTGGCGACCCAGTGGCGGCCGACACTTCCTTCGGTTCGCCTCGACTCGCTTGTAACGCGAAACGACACCGACCCGTCGCGTGATCTGTCCCTGGATCTGGCTCTGCGCGCCACCAGCATTGGCCGCCGGGTTGATGCCGAATTACTCGTCAACACCGCCCTCATCGCCCGCCTCGACCGCAATCCGCTCGGCCCCGATGACGCGCCACGGCGCCAGCCGGTACTGGTCCGCTGGCCCGAGGTCAGCGAGGACTTCCTGACGCTGACACCGCCGCGGGACTGGGCTGTCGAGACACTCCCTCCGGCCGTGCATTTCACCAATGAGTTTGGTTCGTACGAGGCGCTCTGGCTTTTTGACGGTATCAACCTGATCTATCAGCGCTCGTTTACGCTGTCGGCTGCCCGACTCGATCCAGGTCAGTCCCGTGCGCTGCGTGAGCTGCTTGATGTGGCGCTGGCCGGCGATTCGCGGCTGGTGGCCCTCAGCTTTCGGCCCGTGCTGCCCTCCCGACGCTAGTCTGTGCCCGGTGGCGGCCGGAGAGCCTCGATCTGCGAGCGCACCTCGTCCGGCCGGGGTCGGTCAAATTGGTGAGAACCGACGTGCAACCAACGCACGATCCCGCCCTTGTCCACGAGAAAACTCGAGGGCCGGGCGATCCGGAGGCTCTCGAAATTGATCGGCACGTACACGCCGTACGCCCGGCTCACCGCGCGATCCTCGTCGGCCAGGATTGGAAACGGGACAGGATTCCGGGCCAGGTAAGCCGAAAGGCGGGAACGCTTCTGTGCCGCCACGCCGAGGATGCGGACCTCCCTGGCCCGAAAGGTGTCCGCATCGTCGCGCAGGCGCCCGATGTGTGCGCGACACTGGGCGCACCAGGTGCCGCGGAAAAAAAGGAGCAGAAGTGGCTGGCCCGCCTGCCACACCGAGCGGGTGACCAACGTGTCGTTGAGGTCGGGCAGCGTGAAATCCGGGGCGGCATCACCGGGCTGAAGTGTGTCGCTGGGGCGAGGGCTCACGGGGTGGTGTGAATCAACGCCAGGCCGCCTAACCGGGGTCCGCTCATGCGTTCACGCGGCGCGCGCCCCGGTGGCCGACCATCTCGCCGGCGAACGATTCAAGCATGGCAAGGCACCCGCCGTTCAGATCGCAGGGAACCTGGACCTGGCCCTGCGCCCCGCGGCCGCCGACGGCCAGTCGCGTGCCCGTTTCCCGCGTGACCTGCCAGACAAGCCTCGTCTTTTCCAGATACTCGACATCGATCGGCCGGGAACAGACTGACAGGCACACCAGGCGGGGCCGCTCCTGTTTGACAAAATGGACAAGCTCCTGAGTCGGTGTTCCATCCACCGCCATGCGGACATCCCAGCCGAGCCGGTCAAGCAGGAGCGCCGACATGCGGACGCCGATTTCATGCTGTTCGCTTTCCACCGGGGAACAGAGAGCCACGAGGCCGTTGGCTTCCTGTTGCGGCAGGGTGTCCCGAAGGCGCTCGAGGCCGTGAATGGTTGCGGCTGACATCAGGTGTTCCTCCAGTATCGAGACGCTTCCGTCCTGCCAGCGATCGCCAAGCATGACCAGGGCCGGTGCGATGACCCGGTCACAAATCTCCACCAGTGTGCAGCCGGCCGTCACCATCTGGAAGAGAAACTGGACCACGCCCGGCGAGGATCCCGCGAGGCCAAGATCAAGATAACGGACGGTGAGTTCGTCCCAGTCGCGGCGGAGGATCAATGCAGAGAGGGAGTTTTCTTCGCCGGGAAGCGTTGCGAGGCTCCCGATGCCGAGCCCTTCGAAGCCGTACTCATTGAGGAAGGAGAGCGCATCCCGAATTCGGAATTTGCGGTGGCCGCCCGGTGTCTTCAGGCAATGCAGGCGTCCGGAATCCGCCCACCTCTTGATCGTGGATTCATTGACGCCACAGAGTCGGGCCATTTCACGTGTCGAAAAGATCTCGTTCATGACGATTCCCTGGAAACGCTACGAACAAGGTAGACCCCGTTCATTGCCCTCGTCAACCAACGGGGGGGGAGGGCCGGATCGCAAAGGTCACCAGTCGCCGGAAAGCATCATGAATCGCCAGGGTGGCCGGGCCGCGCCCTCCGCCCCCAACCGGCCGGCCGTCGATGGCGCGGACGGCGAGGATCTCCCAGGACGTAGACGTGGCGAAAATCTCATCGGCGGCCTGGAGCTCCTCCGGTCGGACAATCCGCTCATCGACGGTGAAACCGGCCGTCGCCGCCGCCTCAAGCACGGCTTCCCGGGTCACCCCCGGCAGAATCGGTCCTTCGAGAGTCGGGGTCACGAGGGTGGATCCCCGAATCAGCGCGATGTTGCTTGCCGTCCCCTCGGCCACCTGCCCCCGGTCGTCGAGGATCAGGCCGTCGTCGGCGCCCCGCCGTCGCGCTTCCTCCCTGGCCATGAGGTATTCGAGTCGGTGAATAGTCTTGATCCGTGCCAGCGGCGAGTTCCACGGTTGGCGGAAGCTGGTCGTGGCCAGGGTTATTCCGCGTTCGTATTCTTCTGGCGAGGGGGGCGTCAGACGACCCGCACTCATGATGACCGTGGGATGGCCAGTACGGGCCAGGCGAATTTGACCGTCCGAGAGACCACCGGTGACGGTGATGCGAATTCGCGCGTCGATCGGATCCGTACCGTCGGGGGTGGCGCCGAGCCCGTTTATTTCCAGGAGCTCCGTCAACACGTCAAGAACTCCGGACGGAGCAAACGGCCAATCGAGTTCAAGGCCGTCCATGGAACGGCGCAACCGGTCAAGGTGGCGTTCGAGGCGAAAGATGACGCCCCGGTAGGCACGGATCGTCTCGAAGACACCGTCACCGTAGAGGAGGCCGCGGTCGAGGGCCGGCACCACCGCGTCGGCCTCGGCAATCAGCCGGCCGTTGATATGAAGGTGAGTCGTGGTCGTTTCCGCTCAGCGCGGGGCGGCGGCGCGGGCGAGGGCCTCCAGCATGCCCCGCGCCTTGGCCAGCGACTCCGCATATTCGTCTTCCGGATCGGAGTCGGCCACGATGCCGCCACCCGCCCCGAAAAAGACATCCTGACCCCGGACAACAAACGTCCGGATCGCCACGTTCAGATCGACCGAGCCGTCGAAACCGATGAGGCCCATTGCGCCACTGTATGGCCCGCGCGCCACAGGCTCGAGGCCGTCGAGAATCTCGATCGCCTTGAGCTTGGGGGCTCCGGTGATCGATCCGCCCGGAAACGTGGCACGAAGTACGTCGGCCAGGGTGCGGCCGTGTGCCAGTTCACCGCGGATTACCGATACGAGGTGGTGCACCTTGGGAAAGCTTTCAAGCCGGATCGTCTCGCCGGCCTCGATGCTGCCTGGCCGACAAACCCGGCCGAGATCGTTTCGCAGGAGGTCGGTAATCATCACGAGTTCCGCGCGGTCCTTGGCACTGGCGAGGAGGTCGCTCTTCAGCTGCTCGTCTTCTTCCTTTGCGGCTCCGCGCGGGCGCGTGCCCTTGATCGGGCGGGTTTCGACCGAACGGCCCCGAATGGAAAGGAACAGCTCGGGCGACTGTCCGGCGATGACGCACTCGCCCAGATCGAGATAGCAACCATAGGGGGCCGGGTTGACCTCGCGAAGCGCCTGATACAGTGCCACCGGGCCGGACGGTGCCGTGGCGTGGAATCGCTGGGTCAGATTTGCCTGGTAGATATCGCCCCGGGAAATCCGTTCCTTGATGGCGCGCACCGCATCGAGGTACTGATCGCGCGTCAGGCTGGACCGCCAGGGATAGGGACCGTCGGTCACCATCGGCGATTCAGGGAGATGAGCCAGGTCGTCGTCCAGCGGGTCGTTGACGACGGCGTCACCGGCGGCACGCGTGTTCGTGGAAGCTGGCGTGGCGGGTTCCGTCCCCTCGGCGAGTGCGGCCATTTTCTCGATGTCGGCGGTCAGGCGCTTGCGCACTGACGGTCCGTGCGATGTCGAGAAATCAGCGGCGGCCACGTACCATCGTCGCTCGTGGTGGTCGAATGCCAGCAGCTTGCGATAAAAATTGAAAGCCAACTCCGGCAGTCCCAGGTCGTCCGGGGCTTGAAGCGGGATGCCCGTCGTGTGCCGGCCGAACTCATAGCCGATATAACCGACCGCACCACCGATGAAAGGAACAAACGTCGTTCCGCTCGACACCTGGTGCCGCTGCAGCATGGCGGCCAGCACGTCGAGGGGGTTGCCTTTCTGGTGCCGGACTTTCTTTCCCTCGACGATGTCCATGACCGACCCGCGGGATTTCAAGGTGAAGAATGGTTCGGCGCCGATGTAGGAGAATCGGGAAAGTTCGTGATCGCCCAGGGCGGAGTCGAGGAAGAAACAACCCGGCAACTTGGCGAACCGGGCGAACACCTCCGCCGGCTCCTTTTTCAGGCTGATGCTCCGTGTCAGAACGGTCGGCTGGGGCGTCGTCGTGGCCACGGAACCTCCCTACAGTGGAAAATCGCCGCGCCCCGGGACGGTGCCCCAGGGCCGGCGATCCTCATGAGCAACTCATGGAACCTCAAGACTGGTCGCAGGATACACGCCCGGGCAACCCTCTTGAAAGCACTATTTGAAAACTAATCTTATGATTAGTATAATGGCTTCATGGTCGGATCGATTGCCCACGTCGACATGGATGCTTTTTTTGCCGCGGTTGAGGTTCGGGCAAACCCTCGATTGGCCGGCAAACCTCTCCTCGTTGGGGGTGGCCCCCCCGGTCGACAGGTCGTCACGACCGCCTCGTATCCTGCCCGCGCCTGTGGCATTCGCTCGGGTATGTCCCTCCGCGAGGCTCAATCGCGCTGCCCGGACGCCATCTTCCTTCCGGTTGACCCGCCCCGGTACCTGTCGGCTGCTGAATCACTGATACGAATTTTCAAACGGTTCACACCGGTCGTGGAGCCGGCTTCGATCGACGAGGCATTTCTTGATTTGTCCGGTCTCCCCGGGATGATCGATGGCGGGATCGGAACCGCCCGAAAGATTCAGGAAACTGTCCGGCTCGAGGAGAGGCTGACCTGTTCGATCGGCATTGGTCCATCCAAACTGGCTGCCAAGATGGCCACCGGGCTCAACAAACCGGACGGGTTGACGCTCCTGCAACCAGGCGACTTCGAACGGATATTCTGGTCGCGTCCCACCTCCGATCTCTGGGGCGTTGGAACCGAGTCCTCGGCGGCCCTCGGGCAGATCGGCATCACCACGATCGGACAACTGGCCGTCGCCGACGGTGAGTCCCTCGCGTCTGTTTTTGGCGTGACGGGTCGTGTGCTGGTTCGAATGGCCAACGGCGAAGGGGGCGGCCCGGTGGTTCCAGATGACAGCGGGGGTGCTGTCCGCTCGATGGGGCACGAAATGACATTTCCCCGGAATCTGTCGGACAACACCCGGCTCCAGCGTCACCTGCTCCTCCTGACAGACAAGATTTCCCGGCGCCTGCGGCGCGATGGATGGGCAGGTTTTGTGGTGACGATTCGGATTCGGCACAGCGACGACGCCACCATCAGCCGCCAGAAGGCGCTGGCTTGTCCGACCGACGATGGGCGGATCATCTACCGGGTATCCTGCCGGCTACTGGCCGCCAACCGGAATGGGCGAGCCATTCGCCGGTTGGGTGTCAGCGTGGGGCACCTTGTTCGGTCCGGAGCAAGCTTTGCGCTTTTCGGGGAGGATCGGCGCGCGCGACGGCTTGATGAAGTGAGCGACCGGCTGCGCGATCGCTTCGGGGAGTCCGCGATCATGCCAGCTGGAGTCATCGCCCTGCTCAAGCACTCGGACGGGGAGGAGGGCTGATGCCTTTGATGACCCAGCTAAACCAGGGGGGGGTGCCCGGCCCGATTCTGATTGGGACTTCCGGATATTCGTTTGACGATTGGGAGGGTCCCTTCTACCCGCCCGGCACTCCAAAGGGGAAGCGCCTCGATCATTATATCCACCACTTCCCCTGCGTCGAACTCAATTCAACCTACTATCGCATTCCGCACCCGGCAGTCATGGCCCGTCTGGAGGAAAAGACGCCTCCAGGATTCCAGTTCACCGTGAAGGCCAACGAGGCGATGACGCATCGACGGAGCAGGGACCCGGACATCTACCGATCATTTCTTTCCTGCCTCGAGCCCTTTCAACGAGCCGGAAAGTTCCAAGGCGTCCTGCTTCAGTTTCCATGGGCCTATCGCAACGATGAGGCCGGACGCGCCCACCTGGCCTGGCTTCGCGGGACGCTCGCGGACATGCCGCTCTGGGCGGAGTTTCGGCATGTCAGCTGGGATCGCCCAGAGGTCTATCAATTTCTCCACGATCTGAACCTCGGATTCATCGCCGTGGACGAGCCCCCGTTACCCGGGCTATTTCCGCCGGTGGCCAAGGTTACCAGCGATGTGGCCTACGTCCGGTTCCACGGCCGAAATTCGGCCAGCTGGTGGAAGAAGGACGGACATGATCGCTACGATTGGGACTACAGCCGTGAGGAGCTCTCAAGCTGGGTCGATCGGATCAGGGAGATGGCCGCACGGGCCAGGAAAACGTATGTATTCTTCAACAATTGCTACATGGGGCGCGCGGTGACAAGCGCAAGATTGATGAAGGGATTGTTAACCGGAGCAGGCTAGTGGTGTCTTGATTTTAATCGGAGCGGTCAAAAAAAGAGCCGCCGCGTCCGTCCTCCCGGCCGCTAGGAGAGGATAAAGGCAGGGACCTGCCCGGATCGCGACGGCAAAAAACCTGATTGAATTATATAGACTGACCGGTCAGAACCCCAAACCGGCCAAGATGTTCAGAATCAAGATGCGCTCACTCCTAATGATACACCGGCAGGCATCCAAGATTCCGAAAGAAGGGGCACCACGGTCCTTGGCGAGTGTAGTACCCCTACGATTGGGTTGTCGGTTTCGGGGGGCTTCGCTATCATTTTGTCACCCCTCAGGGTCAGGTTACCCAACTGGCGCAAGATTCACCAATCGAGTGGATCAACAGTCAGTTGAAGTGAAACAACACCACGCGAGTAGACCTGTCGTCACTGGAAGGGACCTGCCGGCACCGGAAGGGACCTGCCGGCACTGGAAAGGAAATTACATGAGCATTCTTAAAATGGCTGCCGGACCACGATTTGCGGTTCTCTGCCTTGGACTCCTGATCGCGGGATCCGCCCTAGGTGCCGACGTTGATCCGGCCCTGACACCAAACGCCCACTTCATGAGTGGCAAGCTTTACCTGAGTCATAAGGTATTCGAAAAAGCTGAGCGCGAATTTGCCGCGGCTGTCCTGGGTGACTCAACCAATGCCGAGTATCGAACCTTCTGGGCGACCTCGCTCAGTCAGGTGGCCACGATCCAGCTTGACGCGACAGCCGCCATTTCCGATCCGGAGGCTCGGCGGGCTGCCATCCGGGCCATCGCCCCCATGCTGGCCGAGGCCTCCCACCAGTTCGACCTGGCAGCCATGATGGATCCCAAGAAACAGGGCGGCGCCGCCGACGACAACCGGCAACACTACTGGGTTGACATCTACAAGCAGGGGCTGGCCCTGGCGGAGTTGAAGCAGTACGAGGATGCGCACGAAGTTTTCAAGCTTACCAACGTCATCGACCCGAAAGATCCCTCGGGCGTCTTCCAGGTGGCCTACACCAACCGGCAGATGGGGAAGACCCTCGAGGCCGTGGCGGAGGCGAAGAGGGCAAAGGAAATGGCCCAGGTTCGAATCGCGGAGCTGGGAGATTGCAGCCAGTTCAAGAGCCACGACCGGAAAAAAACGTGCGGGACCCGGATCGACAACATGAACAAGATCATCAAAAACGTCGATAGCTTCACGCGGAGCAATAATGTGAAGCTGGCCGAGGATGCTTTGGCCAGGAGCAAGAGCGCGACAGATCCGGCCACCACCCGGGCCGTCTACGCCGAGGCGATCGGCTACTTTGAAGATGCCCTCGAGCAGGACCCCTCACTGGAGGGTGTCCGGTTCGATCTGGCTAACACGCATTTCATCACAGCCGAAAGCTTTGAGGCCGGGGGCGACAAGGTCGCGGCGAAGGCGAGCTTTCTCAAGGCCGCCGAGATCTTCGGGGTCCTGGCGGACGCGGATTCGGTCGACGCGGAAACGAAGTCACTCTCCCTCTACAACGGGGCTTCGGCACTCTACAGCGCCGAGGATTTCGTGAATGCCGGACCACGATTTCTCCGCTACATCGATCTGGCGCCACGCGAGGTGCCCGCCTGGCGGCTTGCCGGCATCTGTCACCTGGAGCAGGGAAAGCGCCCGGAAGCCGTCAGCTACCTTTCCATGGGCAGCTCCCTGAGCGACGAGGCGGTGGTCACTCCGGTCGAGGAGTCCGTCGGCACAATCAAGAACATGCACAGTGGCTCGGTTGCAGCCAAGGCGCTGGTCGAACTGGGCAATCCGGAAGAGGTTCGAACCTTTACGGACAAAGACAATGGCAATCGGATCCTGACAACATGGATCTGGTGGTCGAAGGGAATGGCCCGCCACTATCTGAACGGCGATGAAGTTGGGCGGGTCACTTTTCAGGTGGTAATGCCGTAACAGCCGGTCCCTGATGACAACAGGAAGGCCCCGACGGGAACCGATCCGCCGGGGCCTTCGTTCATTCTGGCTCCTCCGAATTTCAGTCTTTCAGTCGTTCCATGTCGCGTTGAAGCGCTTCCATCCGGCGCTGCAGGGCTTCCATCTCCCGTTCGCTTCGATCCATGGAGCGGCTCGCGTCCGGGGCCGGGGCTGATTGTGCCGCCCGCCGCCTGGGCCGCTCGGAAAACATGTAGGTGTCCGACCCGTCACGCTCTTCGAGCTCGACGCCGGCAGACAGGCTCTGGCCGCGGCGAAGCCAGGTGATGGCCATCGATTCTCCTTCGTCATGATCGGCCATCTCCTCGCGGAGTTCGGCCGTGGAGTCGATCGCTTTCCCCTCAATTTCCACGATCACGTCACCCGCCTTCATCCCGGCCAGGTCGGCAGGGCTGCCGTCCCGGACGCGCCAGACGAGGACCCCCTGGGCTTTCTCGACTCCGAAGTACGGGGCGATGTCCTCGTTCAAGTCCTGAATTTCGATCCCGAGGCGGCCGCGGCCCCCCAGCTGGCCCAGGGTATGGAGATTCCAATTTCCCGGATGATCGAGGCGATTCATGCCGGGCACCCGGGGTACGGCCGGGGCCGCCGGTGCCTGAGGCGGGGTCGGAATTCCGCGCGCATGGAACGCGCCTTCGTCGTTCTCGTCGCTGCTCCACGAGAACGCCCTTGGCACATCGCCCTTGCCCCATGTTTCCAACCGCATCCGCGGGCGCCTGCCCAGCGTCACCGGGATGTCCTTCGAATGGCCATTGCGCCAGA
Source organism: Candidatus Eiseniibacteriota bacterium (assembly GCA_034440375.1). Taxonomy (GTDB): domain Bacteria; phylum Eisenbacteria; class RBG-16-71-46; order JABDJR01; family JAWXBZ01; genus JAWXBZ01. The sequence continues at coordinate 10,693 of JAWXBZ010000252.1, read as the reverse complement.
TCGAGATGGACACGTGGGTTTCCGGCTTGAAGGAGCGAATCAGGTCGGTGAAGTCGTCCTCGTCGTTCACCGGCTGGCTGTTCACCCGAAGGATGACATCCTGGTTTTGAAGACCGGCCTCTTCGGCGGGGGTGTCGTCGTGAACATTGGTGATCATCAACCCGGACACGTCGGAGGGGATATCCAGCGCCTCGCGGAGCCGGCTTCGGAGGCGCTGCACTGAAACGCCAAGGTAGGCCTGGCTCGCTGAGACTTCGTCGCCATCCGAGATGACAACATACCCTGATTTCTTGCCATGGTCCCCGGCGGACGTCACGACCGCCGTGACGGTCCCGATGGTTGCCGTCAGACAGCCGGCGATCAACCAGCGACGCGAGGTGAATCTTGACATGCGATTACTCCTTTCGAGGGGTCGATGGAACTCATGCGCGCCTGATGCCGAGGCGTCGCAGGATGATTAGACGCCAGCGGATACCCAACAGTTCAATCGCTTCCCACTCTCCCGTTTGGCGCACGAAACCCTTGGCCCGGGGGGGATGAGCATTTTCTGGAGATCGGAGCCGGATCAGGCTACCAGACTGCCGTGCCGGCGCCTGAGTGTGCTGGTCGGCGGAGCCAACCAGCACTCCTGACATTTGGTGAGCGATTGCGGCTGGGAGATCAGTCCTCTCGGCGTCGCTGGCGCCGCCGCGGTCGTCGGCCTGACTGTCCGCCCGGGGGGCCGGTCGGCCCGGTGCCGCCCCCCTGCTGACGACCACCCAAGCCACCCTGGCCACCGCGTCCCTGGCCGCCGCGATCCGGCGGAACGAAACCTGAGTCGGGGGCTCCCCCGGTTGGGTTGCCGCGCCCCTGGCCACCGAATCCGTCACGACCACCAGCGTAACCACCGCGCCCCCCACCCGGTCCGCCTGACCCGCCTCCAGAGTGGCGAGAGCCGCCTTGTTGCCTGGGATTGCCATCCGGCGGCCGGGGCCCGCCCTCATGGGGACGCGGACCGCCACCTTGTGAGCGTGGGCCGCTGGCAGGTGGACGTGGCCCACTGCCATAACGCGGCCCGCCGTCCGAATGCCGGGGTCCACTACCGCCATGCCGGGAGGGACCGGAGTAGCCTCCACCAGCCTGTCGAGGCCCGCCGCCTTCCGGCCGTCGGAAACCGCCGCTTCGGCGGCCGGTCCCGGAAGCTTGACGGGTATACGGATTGATCAGCGGGGGTGGCTCCGGGCGATCTCGAAGAATCTCCGGCTGGTCGGACCACCCGAGGAATCGTATCTGGCTGTCCTCTTCATCCTCCTCGTCGACATGCGGGGTGACTGGTTGAGGTGGTGCCACCTCCACGGGGGCCGACGGTATCTCCGCGTCGCGCCGGATTCGTCCGCGAGGTCGATCGGGTTCCGCTGCCGGCGCGGGAGGCGGTTCCGCCCCGACGCCCAGGACTTCGGCGGCACCCGTTTCGAGTGCATCGCCCGGTTCAAATTCCAGTTCCATGCCGTCCTCGTTGACCGGGTTATTTTCAAAGCCCGGACTCGTGTCGTCGTCGCTGCGCCGACGTCGGCGACGCCGTCGCCGCGTTCCGGTCGGAATAGATCCGTCCAATCCCGCCTCCTCGGCCAGCTTGCGCCAGCGCGTCAAGACCTCCTCTGATCGGCCCGTGGCCTCGGTGGCCAGGTGGAGAAAGAGAAACGTCTCGGGGAAATAATTCTTGCTGACGAACGATCGCGGAGAAAATTTCCGATTGCGCTGCCCGGTGAAGCGCCGCATCGCTCGAAACGTCTGAAAAAGGCGCTCCGTGTCGCGGCGGGGCACGCCGAGCGTGGCCAGTACGTCGTAAATTCGATCCTCTGTTTCCTCTCTGAGTTCGAAGTCGGTACCGTCCTGGCCGAATTCACCGGCATCGTCGCTTCCCCGGGTTTCCGCCTCGCTCGAACCAGCCGCGGGTTGACCGTTGCCGCCCGCGCCGATCTGGTCAAAAGCCATCGGTCCGACGAGGGCGCCGATGAGGATCGCGTTGGTCAGCGGGGCATCCTCGGCGCGGAGGCGGTCGAGGGCCGCGAGCCAGCGAGACATTGGCGACGGGATCCCGGACACACTTTGTTCGGCGCCATGGCCGTTCTCGGCACTCCGGGATTCAAGATACTCGGTCAATTGGGGGACGAGGATGTCCAGCATCCCACTTTGCTCGAGAAGATGGAATGACCGCTCGGCAGCGCCCCCACCCAGAAGGCGATAGATCTCCTCAAGAATCCGTGGTGGTGCGCTCTTCAAGATTTCGTCATGGTTTTCGAGGATGGCCTGCCAGGTCGCCGGCTCGATCTGGAAGTCCAGGCGCGCCGCAAACTTGATGGCCCGAATCATCCGGATCGGATCCTCCCGGAAGCGGATGCCAGGCGCTCCAATTGTCCGGATGGTTTGGGCGTTGAGGTCATCGAGGCCGGTCACGTAGTCAATGACCGCGAAGGAGCCGATGTCATAGAAGAGCCCGTTGATCGTGAAGTCCCGGCGGAGGGCGTCTTCCTCGGCGTTGCCGAAGGTATTGTCGCTCCGGATCAGGATATCTTCCTCCTCGCCCAGGCCGACAATCTCGTCGGGGACCGGCTCGGTTCGCTTGCGAAACGTGGAGACCTCGACAATCTTGGCGCCGAAGTGGACATGAGCCAGCCGGAAGCGCCGACCAATCAGGCGGCAATTGCGGAACAGCCGCTTTACCTGATGGGGGTGGGCGTCGGTCGAGATGTCAAAGTCCTTTGGATTCCGACCGAGAAGTAAATCCCGGACGCCGCCGCCGACCAGGTAGGCCTGGAAACCGGCGCGGTGAAGTCGATAAAGGACTTTGACGGCATCGGGATCGATGCTCTTCCGCGAGATCGGATGCTCCGATCGCGGAATGATGACTGGTTCCATCAGGGTCCGATGGTCCGAATACGGAGATGGCGCGTTCAGCGCAGTTGTCGTCACGGGCTATTCGACCACGGTACTCTCGACCGTGGGACGGCCCCGGCGGCGGGATCTTACTAACCAATGATACCCAAAGCGCTTGGGAGCTTCAACGCCAGACTCAACAGTCTGAAATATTGTGACTAGCCCCTGAGGCGGCCGGCGGCCAGGAGGCGAGCGAGACAGCGACGCGTCGCCGGGGCCGAGTTGGCCTGCTGTTCAGAGTTTTCCGCATTCAATTTAGTCAAGAAAACCGACAGATCAGCCTCAGTATCGATGTCCTGACACGGAAGTGCGCGGGCGGTAGACCAGCCAGACCGGTGCGCCGCAGCCTCTGTTTCATGGAGGACCGTGCGTGTACTCCAGGCAATCCCGGACAACAGGCCGTCTGGCGGTTTTCGCGAGACGCCGATCAGGCCGTAGCCACCGTCCGGCGTGGGACTTGTTACCAGGTCGGCTCCCTCCGCCAACGCGTGAAAGGCGCTTTCGAGCACCTGGTCGTCCAGCAGAGGGGCGTCAGAACCGATCAGGCAGGCCCTCCCCCCGGGAAGGCGATTCAGCAACTCTCCGAGTCCGGCTTCCATCCGTTCGCCCAAATCGACGCCAGCCTGTGGCAGGTGGAGCCAGTCAGCCGGCGCTGCCGGACGCCAGCCGGGTGGTTCATCGGCGTCAAACAGGATGACAAGGTCGAGAAGGGACTCCCGATTCACCATCTGGATCGTGTCGGACAGAAGGGCCGCGTAGAGCTCGGAGGCTTCCGCCGCACGGAGGGGTGGGGTCAGGCGTGTCTTCACCCGGCCCGGCGTCGGCTCCTTGTAGAAAATCCCAAGGCCGCGCCGCGGAGCGGTCATCGAATTCGGGTGACCCGCGCGGTGGCCGTACCACCCAGTGTCAGGACTCGGAGAAAATAGAGGCCGTTGGCTACCGCACGTCCGGCGTCGTCCCGGCCATCCCAGGACAGGTTGGTGCTGCCCCTGGAGTAGTAGGTGTCCTCAATCCGGCGGAGCTTTCGACCCCTGACGTCGAAGATCTCCATGCCAAGAACGGCGGGAGCCGGCAGGGTCAATGTCAGCGGACATATGTCCCGAAATGGATTGACCCTCGCCTCGATGGCCGGTGCCAATCCCGGCGATCCCGGGGCCGGCCTCTCAGGCACACCGGTGATATCTCCCCGACCGTTGGCGGCCCGCAGTTTTCCCTGCGTTCCGTCGTAGTAAAGAAGAGCCGGGAGGTTGCTGTCGTCCAGTGTCAGAGCGCTGTACCGGCCGACATCCCCACCGGTGGCGACGGTGTCGTAAAGCCAGGTGCCACTATAGCGCTCCGCATATTTCAGATCCTGCGTCGCCTCAACATAATAGGTGATTGCCGGGCGCCGGGCGGAACCTACGGCAATCGACAATCCCTCACCGGGGTTACCGACATTATCTATCACCGTTTTCGTCCACGCGTTCGGGCCAGTCGACTCGGCCACCTTCAACTGCTGATTGGTGACGTCATAGTAGGCGATGATGCGCCGGCTGCCGATCCGCGACATGGCCGCGAAACGGCCGACATCGCCGGGTGTATCCACATTTTCAATTGTCCAACTGGTTCCGCTTTGCCGAGCGTAACGGAGGCTGCCGAACAGAAGATCGTAGTACGCCACTTCGAGAACGCCGCTGAAGATGGCCGAGGCATACAGGCCGCTGGTTCCGTTGGTGTCGACGTAGCTGAAGCTCCAGAGTCCGCCCACCGGCTTGTGTGCCCACTTAAGACCCGGTTTGGTGGCATCGTGATACAGGATGTTCACCGCACCGGTGGCCGTGTCCATGGCGACGGATGTGTAGAGCCCCACGGTGCCGATGTTATCCACCACCTCCGTCTGCCAGGATGCCAGCGTGGAGTCGTACCAGGCGTGCTTCAGGTTCGCGAACTCTGATTCGTAATACGCGATGTGTGGATTCCCGTTTCGCTCGAGAGAAATGGAGGAATAGCTGCCGACCTGGGAACCGCCGTCGACGGTCACATAGGTCCAACTGCCAGTCGTTGAAGATGGCCTGGTGGCATAGGCCAGGTTCTTGCCGCCGTCATCGCTGTTGGACCGGTAGTAGCTGGCATGGAGCCGACCATTCCTGGCCTTGACCATCGAGCTAAACTGTCCGGGCTGTCCACCGGATGAATCGACGCCGGTATGGCTGAATCTCCAGGCAAACACGGGGGAGGAGGCGCCGAGTAGAAGCAGCATTGTCAGGACTGCCGCGAAACCAGCGGGGAGCCGCCGGCCGGGGGAGAGGCACGAACCAATCGAGGACCGGATTGTCAGGATGCCCATCAGATCGTGCTCACTTCCACCTGGTTGCGCGTCGGAAATGCGGGTGCGGGCGATGGAAAGAAAAGAGAGTGGGCCGGTTGGTCGACCGGCCCACTCCTGATTGTAACTCATGAACAGCGTCGCCGCCGGTGCCGGTTGATTCGAATCGACCCGGCGATTGGAGATTACCGGCGAACCACCATGAGCTTTTCGGTAATCGACTCCGCCCCGACCGTCAGGCGGTAGAAATAGCTGCCCGAAATCACCGGGGTGCCTTCCTCGTCACGAAGATCCCAATCGGCCGTGTGGTTGCCGGCTGGCTGCGTGCCCGGTGCTATGGTACGGATCACGCGGCCGGTCACGTCAAATATCGTGATTCGAACCTCCGCCGACGCCAGGCGAGTCGGGATGCTGTAGTCGATCGAGGCCGCATTGGAAGTGACCGGATTCGGAAACGGGCGGGTGGTCAGCAGGTTCTGGCCACCGAGCATAGGATCCGCTGTCGGACCGCCCGGGTCACTGATCGGCTTGATGCCCTGCATTCCGTGGAACTCGGGCATCTGCAGGTCGCCACATGTAATGTAGTCGGCCGCGCGGAAGACAACCGTCCGGTTCAGGTCAACGACGGTTATCTGGTAGTAGTCCCGGATGCCGCACTCCCGCACGCGGGCAGTGAATCTGCATTGGACGTTGCTTCTGCCGTTCCGAATGCTGTACCGGCCGGTGCCCGACCATGCGATGCTGTTGAAATCGCCGTGCGGTGGGCATGTTCCGGTGAAGCCGTCATTGAAGCAGGAATCAACACGGGCGTCGGAAGTGATGAAGGTGAAGTTTGTCCTGCCTCTCTCGCGGACCGTGTGCTGCCACGAACCGGGTGAGGCTGGACCAACATTGCCGTTGAAAGTGTGATCCTTGCGACCACTGCTGGACGTCTCGACAAGGCACGCGTTGCCCATGACCGAGTAGAGATCGGCGGCGTCGAGGCAGTCCTCAATGGTGATCACCTGCGTGCAGGTTGTTACGCAGTCGGAGGGGTCTTCGTTGTCAAACAGGACGAGCGACAGGGTGCACTGCCCGACGCCGGTAAAGTTGACCAGGAGCTGATTGCCGGTGTTGGACCCGCTGACATTGCAAATTCCAGCCGGCGTCGAGGTGGCAGTCCATTTCTTTGAAAAGCGGGTTCCGGCGGCAGTGGAAAAGGTCTGGCTGGAACCCGAACAGGTCTGATCCTCTCCAGTGATGATGCAGGGATCCATGGCAATGATCGTGACCAGGTAGTTGCAAGTCGTGGTGCAAACCTGTGGATTCAGCGGATCCCGGACGGTCAGACTGACCGTGCAGACCCCCGCGCCCGTGAAATTGACATCGATCGAGCTGCCGGTCAGCGGGTCATCGGTATTGCAGATCCCCGCAGGGGTCGAGCTGAGCGACCAGAGGCGTGTAAAGGGTGTCGTGACCGTCGTGGTGTAGTTCTCGGTGGAGGGGAAGCTGGTGTGATCATCGCCGGCGATAGCGCAGGCCGGCAAGTCGCGACACGACACGGTGGCCTGGTCCGTGTCATTGGTGGTCGGTGACGGCGTGCCGTTGGGAAGGCAGGGCGACACGTGGACACCCTCGACGGATACGCTGTTCTCCAACGTTGGACTGGCGCAGGGTGTCTGGGTCGTCGCATTCAATGTCAGGTTGATCGTCTGCCCGGGGGCCAGGTTGATCCCGGAAAACACCCACGAGACCGTCTGGCCAACGACCGAGGTGGGGGTGGTGTTGGAACTGAGAAAGCTCATGCCGGCGCCAAGAACATCCTCGACCGTGACGTCGTTCAGTCGACATAGCCCGTCGTTGGTAACCGTAATGGTCCAGCTGGCCGTTGCACCGGCGCAGATGACCTGAGTCGGCGGGTTCAAATCAACGATGACGGACGGCGGAAGCGTCAACAGAAAGGATGACGTAATGTCCTCGGCCGCCCCGTCGAACCCGGCATTGGCCGAAAAGCGAAACCGGGCGTCGCACGGGTCGGACAGGATGTTCAGGCCGGCCAGCACGTTCTGATAGTTCGGAATCTTCAGCTCGAGCCGGTTGCCTGACACGGCGTAAACCGCGCCCGGAATCATGGTGGACACATTGTTGACCAGGCGCAGAACCGCATTGTTCTTTACCTGAATGCGGACGTCGTCAACGCCGCCTGTGCAGTCGAGGTCCAGCAGCAAATTGTATGACTCGTTCACACCGATCCCCACCTCCTCGGCCACCGCGCAACCGCTGATGCCACCTGGCCCGATCGGATCGAAGGTGCTGGGGTTTCCGTCGCCATCCACATCGCCGATGAAACCGGTCGCTTCCCATCCGACGTAGAGGGTGAGGTTGTTCGGAGTTGCTTCCTCGTTCTCATTCTTGAAATCGAGGAAGAAATACGTCTGGGTAAGGTCGTAACCGTTGATGTAGCTGCAGTCTCCCGTGTACGTGTCGCCGACCGGATCGGTGGCCGTGAAGCCTCCTTTGTCCGGGCCCAGGTTGTCATTCACCGCATTGATCAGGTCAGTCAGGTTGCCGTCGATCACGATGCTCTCGTGCTCGGCCCGGGCTGCCCCGGCAGCCGCTGTCAGCAACAGGAGGAGAAGGAGTGGAGCAAGGATCCGATGTGCGGGATTTCGTCTTGTTCTTGTTTCAATGGACACGAAACTACCCCCTCTGCTGCCAGACACCGAATGAGGCTTGTTCTCCCGGACACGGCCGGGCCAACAGGCTTTCACGGATCATTGAGACGCATGTGACACCAAGGTGTCCGACGACTCCACCAGTCAGAGAGGTGGGCGCGACCACGGGGGGCATTCTCGAACTGATCCCGGCCGGTGTCAAGAGATCCGTCACCTGTGCGTGAAGGATGGCAGGGGACAAGAGAAAGGGGGGCGACTGTAAAGTCGCCCCCCTGAATGATTTAACGATGTGGTGTGGAGTTACTTCCTGACCACCATCAGCTTCTCGGTGATCGATTCGTCACCAACGGTGAGCCGGTAGAAGTAGATACCAGACGTCACGGAGGTGCCATCGTCGTCACGGAGGTCCCAGTCAACCGAATGCTGACCGGCCGACTGCGAAGCCGGGGCGATCGTGCGCACGGCGCGACCGGATACGTCAAAGATCGTGATCCTGACCGCGGCCGAGCCGAGGCGGGACGGGATGACATACTCGATCGATGTGGCGTTCGAGGTGACCGGGTTCGGGAAGGGCCGGGTGGCCACCGTCTCCAGGTCGCCGAAGCCCGGCAACCCGAGGCTACTCGGAATATCGACCTCGCAGCCGGGGAGATTCCGGAACAGATCGTCCCCTTCCGGGCAATCCGCCGCCAGAACACCGATCCGGTTGTTGATGTTGTCCGCGACATCCTTCCAGTAGCCGATATCCACGCCGGTATTGATGGCGTTTTCGATCGCCTCGATCGCCTCGGCCACCGTGCCAGTGAAGATGTTCGAGATTTCGATATCGAGTGGCAAGGCACCCGAGCAGACGTTGAGCATGAGCCCCAGGTACTGAACTTCGATCATGTTCGAGAGGGTCATCGGCCGCGGACCCTGGAGCTGGCTGCAGAGACGATCAAAGCGGGTGGCGTCCGAAAGGGCCGCCAGCGATGCCGTGGTTTCGTAGCCGCCGTCGTTCTTCAGCCACCGGATCACACCGGTTTGCGTGATGACGCAGCGCCACAGGTTGTCCATGCCGTCACGGCAAACCTTGGTCGATCCATTGCCGCGCTGCGCGCACTGCTGGCGCCAGAAACCAATCGTGTGTGGACAGGCAAAGCCGCCACGGTCGGTAGCCGTGATGATGTGGGTACAGCTACTCACGCAGATTTCCGGGTTTACCGGATCCGTGACCGTAAGCGTGACGGTGCAGGCCCCGGCTCCGGTGAACATGACGTTAATCGTAGCAACGCCCGTTGTCATCCCGACGATCTGGCAAATGCCAGCCGGATCGGAGATGGCCGACCAGGAGAGGCCATAATCGGCCGGATTCAATGCGGTCATGACCGCTACCGTGCCCCCAACGGCAACTGTGGACGGTCCGTCAATGTCGCAAAGCGGCAGGTCCCGGCAATTGATGGTGGCCGAGTCGTTGGAGTTGGTCGTCGCCGGTGGCGCCCCCGGCCCGAGGCAGGGGTCGAAGTGCGCACCTTCCACTGACACGCCGTTGGTCAATATCGGGGTGGCACAGGGCGACGCGGTGTCGGCGGTCAACGTCAGATTGATGGTCTGCCCTGGCAGAAGGTCGATGTTGGTGTAGACCCAACGAATGGTCTGGCCGACGACCGACGTCGGCAGCGTGTTCGAACTCTCATAGGTCATGCCGGCGCCGAGGATGTCCTCGACGGTTATGTCATCCAGGCGGCAAAGCCCGTCGTTCGTGACCGTGATCGTCCAGGTGACCGGCTCGCCGGCGCAGATGTCCTGGACCGGCGGGTTCTTCTCGACCAGGATGGACGGTGCCACTTGGAGCTGGACCGCATCCGACAGATCCTCGGCGAGGAAGTCGAACTCGGCATTGGCCAGCAGGATGATGCGGGCATTGCAGAGGTCTGTCGTGATGGCCAGCCCCGAAATCAGGTCCTGGTAGTTCGGAACGCACAGCTCGAGTTTGTCGCCAACGAAGGCGAACGTGGCCCCGGGAATCAACGTGGCGACACCGCCGACAACCTTCCGGACCAGGTTGTTCTTGATCTGGATGCGGATATCGTCAATGGCGCCCGTGCAGTCGAGATTGAGCAGCACGTTGTAGGACTCGGCATCCGAGATGCCGGCGCCATCGCTGAAAGCGCCGCAGGCGGCTCCCGGGCCGACCGGATTGAAAGTGGAAGGGTCGCCGTCGCCGTCGACATCACCCACATTTCCTTCCATGTCCCAGCCGACGTACAGGGTGACATCATTCGGCGTCACCTCACCCATCTCGTCCTTGAAGTCGATGAAGACGTAGGAGTGGCGTAGATCGTAGCCGTTCACATAGAAACAGCCACCCTGAGGGTAGATCTCGCCCAGTGGATCGGGGATGGAGAAGCCGCCCTGGTCCGGGCCCAGGTTGTTATTGACCGCCAGGATCAGATCGGTCAGGTTGCCGTCGACCATGATGGCCTCGTGGGAGGCACGGGCCGCGGTCGGGAGCAGTATGGCGATGAGAGTGACTAAGAGTGCAGATAGGCGGCGAGCGGTACATCGTTTTGACGAAGTGAACATGAGATTACCCCCCTTTGTCAGCTCCGAGTAGCCCGGGCCGTCCCGAGTATCTATCGGGTAGGCGAGGATGACGGACATTGAAGCTGACGATGTGATTGGCGGACGGGACAAGACGGTTATCGTAAAGGGATCTGAATTTATGTCAATACTAAAGAAGTGCCAACCTGTTCTTGAGTTCATGTGAGTTCACGAAAAAAAGTGGGGTGGCCCGAAGGCCACCCCACTTTAACTGATTGAACTGTTGCTACTTACG
>JAWXBZ010000251.1:0-8329 GCA_034440375.1 Candidatus Eiseniibacteriota bacterium | reverse complement strand
GCGCCGTGCCGGCATGGAAGACCAGGGCCCCCTCCCTCTCCGCCTTGTCGATACCCGTGATCGGAAAGCCGGTGTCGTAGCCGCCCGGATATCCGGGCGAGGCCATGACCACGGTCACGGCGCTCCCCGATTTCCAGCGAAGCGGCACGTTGGCCAGTTGCCCGGCGGCCGCCGTCGAAAGCAGTTCGGCCAGATCGTTGTTGAGGAGCGGGAGAAGAGTCTGCACTTCCGGATCGCCGAAGCGGCAGTTGTATTCCACGACGCGTGGACCTGACGGACTGATCATGAGGCCGATGTAGAGGAGGCCCACATACGGATGCCCCTCGCCGGCCATTCCGGCCAGTGTCGGCGCCACGATCTCCTCGTTGATGCGCGCGAGAAGCAATCGATCGATGATGCTGGCCGGGGCGTAGGCGCCCATGCCACCGGTGTTCGGACCGCGATCGCCATCGAAGATCCGCTTGTGGTCCTGGGCGGCCACGAACGGCAGGTGCCGCTCGCCGTCGGAGATGACAAAGAGGCTCGCTTCCTCGCCGGCCATGTACTCCTCGACGACGAGCCTTCCGCCGGCCGCGCCGAAGATCCGGCGCTCCATGGCGTCCTCGACCGGGCGGTGGGCCTCCTCGCGGCTCATGGCCACGGTGACTCCCTTTCCGGCCGCGAGGCCGTCCGCCTTCAGGACAATCGGCGCGGTGTGACGATCGACTTCGCGATGGGCCGCGGCCGCATCCTCACAGACGGCGAACGAGGCCGTCGGAATGCGATGTCGGGCCATGAACTCCTTGGCGAAGACCTTGCTGCCCTCGAGGCGGGCCCCGCGTGCCGAGGCGCCAAAAACCGACAGACCGGCGGCGCGAAAGCGGTCGGCCAGTCCTTCGACCAGCGGGCTTTCCGGTCCAACGACGGTGAGATCGATTTTGGCCTCGATGGCACGGGCCAGCAGGCCGTCGATGTCGTTGGCCGAGACGTCCTCCCAGTTCGTGGCAATGGCGCCGGTGCCGGGATTGCCCGGAGCCACGAAGATCTCGTTTACCATCGGACTCTGCCGGAGCGACCAGGCCAGTGCATGCTCGCGGCCGCCGCTGCCCACCACCAGGATCTTTTTCATCGACATGACATTCCTTTTCTCACGCCGTCCGACCTCGGTCCAGCGCGGCCTGGAGGCGCTCCCTCAACTTGTTCGGGTTGGCCCGCCCCTTGGAAACTTTCATCACCTGGCCGGTCAGAAACTGAAATGTGGCTTCCTTCCCGGCGAGGTATTCATCGACCGGTCCTGGATGCGCGCTTAAGACTTCTTCCACGAGCGCATCGATGGCCGAATCGTCGCTGATCTGGACCAAACCCCGGGCGCTGATGATGGTTTCCGGCGGGCCACCACCCGCCGCCATCTCCTCGAAAACGATCTTGCCGATCTTGCCGGAAATCGTTCCCTCCGCGATCAATTTCAGCATGCGGCCGAGGTCCGATGGCGCAACCGGAAGCCCCCAGGGGTCGCCATCCCCATCATCTTTCAAGAGACGCATGACCTCGGTCATCACCCAGTTCGAGGCCAGCTTGCCATCCCCGCTGGCGGTGGCCACGTCCTCGTAGTAGCGGGCCAGCGGCCGGGTGGCCGAGAGAACGCGGGCGTCGTAGGACGGTAGGCACCAGGTCGATTCGAGACGGGCTTCCAGCGCCGCCGGCAATTCCGGAAGCTCCCCGCGAACGGCCGCGATCCACTCATCGGAAATGATCAGCGGTTTCAGATCGGGTTCGGGAAAATAGCGGTAATCGTGGGCATCTTCCTTGGAGCGCATGGACAGGGTGACGCCGCGACCCGCATCCCACATCCGCGATTCCTGGACGACTCTTTCGCCGGATTCGAGGAGGCGGGCCTGGCGCTCGATCTCGTAGCGAATCCCCCGCTCGACATTCTTGAAGGAATTGAGATTCTTGATCTCCGCCTTCACGCCGAACGGGCTGTCGCTCGTTCGACGGATGCTGACGTTGGCATCACAGCGAAGGCTCCCCTCCTCCATGTTGCCGTCGTTCACCTCGAGAAAGACCAGGAGTTGCTTCAGCCGCATGAGGAAGGCGTAGGCCTCCGCCGGGGTCCGGATATCCGGCTCGGTCACGATCTCGATGAGCGGCGTACCGCATCGATTCAAATCGACACGGGTGACCGGATCCTCCCCCTTGTCGGGATGAATCGACTTGCCGGCGTCCTCCTCGACATGAATGCGGTGGAAACGCGCGCGGCGGGCTGTGCTTTCCCCTGCCACGTCAAGGATGTAGTCGAGATGCCCGCCGGTGCAGAGCGGCCGGTCGAACTGGCTGATCTGGTACCCCTTCGGCAGGTCAGGATAGAAGTAGTTCTTCCGCGCGAAGATGCTGGAGCGATCGATCGTGGCGTCGATGGCGAGCCCGACACGGAGGGCCAGGTCGATGACGCTCCTGTTCAGCACCGGCAGAACACCCGGATGACCGAGGCAGATAGGACAGACCTGGCTGTTGGGGGGCGCCCCGTAGGCCGTGGCGCATCCGCAGAAAATCTTGGTCCGTGTCAGGAGCTGCGCATGTACTTCGAGGCCGATGACGGCTTCCCAGCCGGGAACGTGGCTCATCGAGCCACCTCCGCCGAGAGGCCGGGGAGCCTCCGATGATGTTCGGTGGCCCCTTCGTGTGCGCGGGCCGCCTGGAAGAGGAGATCCTCCCGCCAATCATCGGCCACCAGCTGCAGGCCGATCGGAAGTCCCGAGGCCGTGAATCCGCCCGGGATCGAGAGCGCCGGCCCGCCGATCAAGTTGGAGAAGACGGTGAAAATGTCGGCCAGGTACATTTCGAGCGGATCCTCGGTCTTTTCGCCGAAGCGGAAAGCCGGCGTGGGGCTGGTCGGGATCAGGATGAGATCGGCCTTCGCGAAAACCCCGGCAAACCGTCGCTTCAGCGATTGCCGGGCCCGCATCGCCCGTCCGTAGAAGGCATCGTAGTAACCGCTGGAGAGGGCGAACGTACCGAGCATGATGCGGCGCTTGACCTCGGGACCAAAACCGGCCTCGCGCGTGGCCGCATAGAGATGCGACAGGTCCTTCGATGGGACGCGCGGGCCGTAGCGCACGCCGTCATAGCGGGCCAGGTTCGACGACGCCTCAGCGGTGCAGACGAGATAGTAGGCCGCGATCCCCGCATCGAGATCGGGAAAGTCGATCGGCTCGATCCGGGCGCCCAGCTTCTCGAACTCGGCCGCCGACGCTCGGGTGGCTGCTGCGACCTCCTTCGACAGGCCGGGTCGATCGAGAACCGACTCGGGAAAGGCGATGACTTTTCCTTTCACCCCGGCCGCCGGGTCGAAGGCCCCGGGCGCCTCCGCATGGCTGGTCGAATCCCTGGGATCGTGGCCGGCAATCGTGTTGTAGATGAGTGCGAGATCGTCAATCGTGGTGGCGAAGGGACCGATCTGATCCAGCGACGACGCGAAGGCGACGAGGCCATACCGACTGACGCGGCCGTAGGTCGGCTTCAGTCCGTACACGCCGCAGAGAGCGGCCGGCTGGCGGATGGAACCACCGGTATCCGAACCGAGAGACACCGGAACCATCCGCGAGGCCACGGCCGCGGCCGAGCCGCCGGAGGAGCCACCCGGCACGCAGGTCGGGTCCCACGGGTTTTTCGTCGTCTTGTAGCCCGAGTTTTCGGTCGACGATCCCATGGCGAACTCATCCAGGTTCGCCTTGCCCGGGAAAATCGATCCAGCACCGGCCAGGCGCTCGACCACGGTGGCATCGTACGGGGCCAGGTAGCCATCGAGGATTTTCGAGGCGCAACTGCAGGGCGCCCCGGCCAGGCACATGTTGTCCTTGAGGCCGACGGGCACGCCGGCCATGGCGCCGAGCGTTTCGCCCCTTGCCCGCGCGGCGTCCAGTGTGCGCGCCGCCGAGATCGCCCGCTCCGGGAGGAGATGGAGGAAGGCGTCGATGGTTGGTTCGATGGCCTCGATGCGCTGGATGGTGGATTTGGCTACTTCTTCGGCAGTGAAGTCGCCGTGCTTGACGCCGGCGGCGATGGCGGTGGCGGTGAAGGGGATGATGGAGTTGCCCACTACGCTTCCTCCCGCTCGATCACGGGTGGGACGCGGAAGAATTCGGCGTCGTGGTCGGCGGAGGGGCGGAGGGCCTGTTCGGTGGTTAGGGAGGGCTGGATCAGGTCGTCACGCATGGGGGTGGTTGGGCTCGGGATGTCGGGGGCGGTCGCTTGCACGCTTTTGGCGGACGCGGCTCCCGGCGCTCCACGGACTTCGTCCGTGTCGGAGTCCAAAGCCGAGATTTTCTCTACGTAGCCCAAAATCTCCCCCAGGTCGTGTGTCAGCGATTCCATTTCGGCC
Source organism: Candidatus Eiseniibacteriota bacterium (assembly GCA_034440375.1). Classification (GTDB taxonomy): domain Bacteria; phylum Eisenbacteria; class RBG-16-71-46; order JABDJR01; family JAWXBZ01; genus JAWXBZ01. The sequence goes on along the minus strand of JAWXBZ010000251.1, from coordinate 3,969 downwards.
GCCGACAGGTCGAGGCGGGCCAGGCGACCGATGTGTGCCACCTCGTCCCTAGAAATCGACATCAGATTCCTCCCACTGCGCGTAACGGGCCACGATTTTCTTGACCACACCGCCGGGAAACAACACGGTCAATCGTGAGTCCGGGCCCTTCCCCTCCTGGGCGACGACTTCGCCCCGGCCAAAGGTGGGGTGAAGGATGCGGCCCAGCACATGGCGAGGGCCGGGTGAAAAGGTCACTTCTTTCGATGGCGGGACGACGGGTCGATCAAAGCTTCCCGTCCAGGAATCGGCCCGCGGGAACGAGGCACCCGTAAGGCCCCCATAGCCACCATAAGATCGGGCGCGCTCGTCGATCTCCATCAGTTCAGCCGGCAACTCGGAAAGGAAACGGGAGAGGCCGCTGGGTCCTCCCACGCCGAATCGACGTCGATGGGTGGCCGCCGAGAGGAACACCCGGCAGCGGGCGCGCGTGAGTGCCACGTAGAAGAGCCGTCGTTCTTCCTCGAGCTGCTCCGGATCCATGGCCGAGGAGGCGTGGGGCATCAACCCCTCCTCGAGGCCGGCCACGAAGACGACATCGAACTCCAGCCCCTTCGCGTTGTGGGCCGTCATCAGCCGAACCTTGTCGACGGTGTCGTCGATTCGATCGGCATCCGTCAGGAGGGCCACTTCGGACAGGAACGCCGCCACGCCGGGGTCGGTGGCGCGCTCGACATACTGCCGGGCGCCGACGATCAATTCCTCGACGTTTTCCATCCGGTCGGCGGCGGATTCGGGGTCATCATCCATGAGGTGGCGCCCAAAATCGAGTGCGGCAACCAGCGACGCCAGAAGTTCGGAGACCGGCTCCGCGCCGCGGGCGGTCAGGCCGTCGATGATCTGGACGAACCCGCGGATCTTTTCCCTTGTTGCCGACGTGATGTCAACCTCCTCGTCCACGCGACGCGCGGCGGCCAGCATCGACACCCCCTCGCGGAACGCGAAGGCGCCGAGACGATCGAGCGTGGTCTTGCCAATGCCGCGCTTGGGAACGTTCAGAACACGTCGGAAGGCGACGTCGTCATTCGGGTTCACCGAAAGTCGGAGATGGGCCAGGAGATCCTTGACCTCGCGCCGCTGGTAGAAAGGCGTGCCGCCGACCAGCTCGTACGGCACGGCCGCCCGGCGAAGCGCGTTTTCAATGGCCCGCGACTGGGCATTCGTGCGGTAGAGCACGGCCAGTTCACGAGGGGAACGCCCCTCCTGGTGCACGGCGCGGGTCATCCCGGAAACGATCAGTTCTCCCTCGGCCTCCTCGTCACCCACGATCGTGAGATGCAGAAGTTCACCGGCCGATTCCTCGGTCCAGAGAGTCTTGTCCTTGCGCTTCCGGTTGTTCTTCACCACCGCGTTGGCGGCCGCCAGGATGTTGCCGGTGGAGCGGTAGTTCTGTTCCAGCCGCACGACATGGGCATCCGGGTAGGTCGATTCGAACGACAGGATGTTGCCGATGTCGGCTCCCCGCCAGCCATAGATCGACTGATCGTCGTCACCGACCACGCACAGGTTCCGGTGAACCGACGCCAGGTGACGGATCAGCTCGTACTGCGGCCCGTTGGTGTCCTGGTATTCATCGACATGAACGTAGCGAAAGCGCCGGGCGTAGGACTCGCGGACTGAGGCGTTTTCGGCGAGCAGGCTCACGGTCTCGCCGATCAGGTCGTCAAAATCGAGAGCCTGGGCCTTCTTCAAGGCCTTCTGGTACTGCTCGTAAATCTTTGCGATCAGTTCCTCGTGATACGTCTGCGTCATTCCCCGGTACGCCTCGGGAGTGAGCAATCGATTCTTGACGTTTGAAATTTTTGACAGGACAGCCCGCGGCCGGAACTCCTTGTCGCCGAGTGAGAGGTCCGCCAGGATCCGCCGCATCAGCGTTTCCTGATCGTCCGAATCGTAAATGACGAAGTTCCGATCCAGGCCTAGATGAGCCCCCGAGGCCCGCAGGATTCGGACGCAGGTGGCGTGGAAGGTGCCGATCCACATCGATGAGATGGGACTGCCCAGCAGCCGGGCCAGCCGTTCCCTCATCGAAGCGGCGGCCTTGTTGGTGAACGTGAAAGCCAGCACTTCCTGCGGGGAGACGGATAGGGAGCGGACCAGCCAGGCGATGCGATGCGTCAAGACGCGTGTTTTGCCGCTGCCGGCGCCGGCCAGGATCAGGACCGGACCATCCGTGTGCGTGACGGCCTCGCGCTGAACCGGGTTCAGCGTGTCGAGCAGCTCAGCTTCAGTATTCGTGCCAGAGTCGGAGATCAATGCCGTATTCCTCGCGCAGTTCGGTGGCCTGGCGGCGGACGACCTCGCCGCGGAGGAACAGGAGGCGACCGAGCCGGTACTCGACGGACAATTCGTTGCCCGACGCGCCGAGCTCCTGCGAATAGCTGACGGTGACATCCGGCGTCAGCGATTTCAAGACGCTGAGCCGGCCATACGATTGATCATCGCCGGGGCCCGTGGCATCCGGCGTGTCGTAACGAAGTTCATCCACGCCCAGTGATCGGGCCAGATCGCGCTGGACCTGGCTGAACAGGAGCTGGACCGAACCGGCCAGCACATCAATTCCCGCCTGGGAGTTGCTGCCATCCTGGCTGATGAGGCCCTGGGCGATGGCGCTTCCCGGTGCCAGTCGATTCAGGATCTGCTGATCGGAAAGAGGCGCCGCGTTCACATCATTGGGCCTTCTCGCCGAAAAAGATAGCCGAGGGTTCGATGCCTGTCCAGTGATGCGCACCGTGATGATGTACTCGGCATCGTTCGTCTCGGCCGTGATGTCGATGTCCGGGTCGATGGCATCGACGCGGTTGAAGGTGAGACGTCCCTCGACGATCTTGAAGCGGCGCAGGAGCATCGTGTAATAGCCGCGGATGATCTCCATCGTGCCGATCATCTCGAAGCGCCCCGCCTGTTGCCGGGCCAGCAGGTCCCCCGAGAGTTCCATCTCGACCGTACTGTTGACGATGAAGATGCGGGCCGGCGCATCAACCGTCAATTCGTAGTCGAACGACTGCCCCGGCTCCGTCGGTGGCGTTGTCTGGTTCAGCTCGCGGATGATCTCGGCCCGGTCAACCTCGATCGACCCACGGGTGATCGGCCGAAGGCCGCCCGTTCCGTCCGAGATCAGGTCAACGGTAAAATCGCCGTCGAAACGAACGGCATACTCGCCACTCTGGCGGACCACGATATCGCGCGCGGAGAACTGAAGCGTGGAGGTGCCGACGGCGTGCCTGGAAAGCGGCAGAACACCGCTGCCGGTCAGGGTTCCCCTCTCCCCCTGGCGGGCCGTGAGATCGACGAGCCGGACAGTGCTCCCCTCGAAGACGAGCCGGGCACCGAGAGCTTCGATCACCTCCTCCCTGTCGCGCAATCGGACCCGCCCCCCTGTCACCTGGATTTCGCCGGTCAGCCTTGGTTCGTCCGGTGTCCCGGTCAGCCGGACGCTCCCCGCAAGGTCGCCGACAGCTTCCTCCAGCCCGAATCGGGCGGGCGGCAGCAGCGAGAGGTCGGCCTTCGTCAGGTCGATCGACAGGTCCATCTCACGGTTCGGCTGTTTGATCTCGAAGGGGTAAAGGGCCAGATGGATCGGCGCCGTGCCGGTGACCAGTGCGGAGTTTCCTTCGTGGGCAAGGATCATCTCATCGATGCGCGCCTCACCGGGGCGGAGCGAGCCGGTCACGGCCAGGCTGTCGAGGCTCCAGGCTCCCTGCTGGAAGCCGGTCAGCTGTACCGAGCCATCGAGGCGCGGCTCCGACAAGAGGCCATTCAACTTGACGCGCCCGTCCAGCGTGCCGTGCACCGGCTCGGGCGGGGGCTGGAAGGCCAGCCAGCTCGCCAGGTCGATCCTCCGGCCGTCCACCTCGAGATCATGGAGATCGACCCGCTCCCAGGCGACCGGTTTCTTGTCGAGCCAGTCGTTGAACGTGACCCAGGCCG
>JAWXBZ010000250.1:0-11584 GCA_034440375.1 Candidatus Eiseniibacteriota bacterium | reverse complement strand
TAGCATTTGAAGCTCGCGTGATTTCAGTGTCGGGCTGAAGGCCCGCGTTCGTTCCAGCGCCTCCCCGATGGTGAGCGGGGGCTTATCGGTCCATGCTGATTGTTCCCGTGTCACCGGGGTTGGCATTTGCGCCAGGACCCAGGGCACCGCTGTTGACAGAGCCAGGAATACGGACAGAAGGCCAGTCCGCGTGGCGTTACCGCGCAACGACATGTCGAGACAACTCCCGCGTGAAGGATCAAGAATCTTTCGCCATCGGGCAGGCAAGCCCGAGGCGACAGGGATCAGATCAATTCAGGAATTCGCGGGGTGACTCAGCAGGTCAGAATGATGGTGTCGATGGCGCGGAAAATGAGGCGGGAAGGACTTGCCGACTCCGGATCGCCGGTGAGCCGAACGGCGGACCATGCCGGGCCGGAAACGGGCAGCAGACAGGAGACGAGCGGGAGGATGTGGATGGACGATGAATCGATCGATTCGTTCTTCAGGCGCAGGGCGAGCGAGCGTCCGGTGATGTCAAGGCAACCGTCACAGTCGGCAACCGCGGCATCCCGTGAGGAGGACAGGGATTCGTCCCCCTGATGGTCGTCGTGGTCACGACCGTCCTGGGCGCAATCACCGCCGCCGGACTCCGAGTGAACACGGCCATCCGATTCCAGGCAGAGAGTCCACTCGCCGAGCCGAATGCCGGCCGTCAGGAATACCAGGACGAGGGCCAGCAGAACCGAGGCACGGGGCGGAGCTATCCAGATGGATCTGATTTTCATTGTTCCCAAGTGTCGGACCCACCTTGGCAATTGTCAAATATAGCGACCGGAGCGGAGCCCACACCGGTGAACGGGTTGTGGTTTCCGTTATCGGCCAGCCGGAGCCGGCACTTAACCGGGCGGAAAATCGGTATGTCCCTTGAAATGAAGCGCTTCCGAGCGTAACTTGCCAACCGTGGACCGCTTCGAGCACCCGCGAACGCACAATGTCGACCTCCTGTCGCGTCGCATCAGCCAGCTGGGACTGACACTTGAGGGATCCCCCGTCGAGCGGTTCGTCCGTCAACTCTACCGGGAGTTGGAGCGAAAGGGTCTCAGCCGCTTTCGACCCGTCTGCTACCTCACCGACGAGTGGGGTTGTCCTTCCGGCCAGCCGGTCATCGGCATCCCGTTCTACCTGGCCGACCCGGAACTGGCCAAACTCGAAAAGGCGATGAACGATCTCGAGGACGAACGCGAGATCATGCGCTATCTCCGCCACGAGGCGGGGCACGCCTTCAATTACGCCTACCAGATCTATACGACCCCGGAATGGCGCCGGCTCTTCGGGTCGTGGAACCGCCCCTATCGCGATCACTACCGGCCGATCCCATTCAGCCGGAAGTACGTCCGGCACCTGGCCGGCTGGTACGGGCAGAAACACCCGGACGAGGACTTCGCCGAAACATTTGCCGTCTGGTTGACCCCCCGCTCGAACTGGAAGCGGAAGTATGCCGGTTGGCCGGCCATCACCAAGTTGAAGTACGTGGACGACCTGGTGAAGAAGGTTCGGGGTATCGACCCCCCCATGCCCAGCGGGGACTTCGACATCACCGTTTCCGACATGAAACTGACGGTCGAGCAGTTCTACAACCGCGTCATGAAGCAGAATGAGAGGACCCCGAAGGTGATCCTGGACACGGAGCTGGCCGACATTTTTCTCAGGAAGAATCCGCTTCGCAAGGTCAAGCGGCCGGCGGCGGATGTCATTGTCGAAAACCGGCTGGCCCTGATCGACAAGATCACCGAGTGGACCGGGGTGCGCCGGCCGTTGATCAAGACACTGGTCGAATCGATGGTGACGACCTGTCGGCGGCTCGAACTTGAGGCGGACCCAAGGAAAGCGGCGCAGTACCTGATCGATCTCACGGCCTTCGGCACCTCGCTGGCCATGAATTATCTCAATCGCGGGCGCTTCGAGATCCGATGACGCCCCACGCCCCCCTGCCCGCCGTGGCGAAGGAACGCTGATGGCTCGACTGCGGATCGGTGTCCTGTATGAACACTTCTGGGCCGAGGACGAAACACCCACGCCGGGCAAGCGGCCGCGTCGCCAGCTCCCCGAAAAAGATGTCCTCGAAGTCCACAAGGCGCTGAAGAAACTCGGTCACAGCGCGACGTACATTCGACTGGACGGCACCGTGGAGAGCCTGCATGCCGTGGCCCGGCGCAAGGTCGACCTCATCTTCAACCTGACCGAGTCATGGGCCGGCGACGACACGAAGGACATGAATCTTGCGGCCTATCTTGAACTACTGGGTCGCCCCTTCACCGGATCGGGAAGCCTTGGCCTGGCATCCGGCGCCGACAAGGTCCTGGCCAAGAAGATTTTCGAGTTTCACAAGATCCCGACACCGAACTTCGCCACCGTCTGGCGCGGCCGGATGGAGCATGCCCACGACATCCAGTTCCCCGTGATCGTGAAACCGGCGCGTGAGGACGGCTCGATCGGCATCCCGTTCAGCGCCTACGTGGAAAGCATCAAGGAGCTGATGACGCGGATCGACGAGCTGCACGCCGAGTTCGACACGCCGGTACTGGTCGAGGAGTACATCGAGGGGCGGGAAATCTATGTTGGCGTTCTTGGAAACAGGAAACCGGAGGCTCTCCCACCGATCGAACTGGACCTGTCGAAGCTCCCGGAAGGAACGCCGAAGATCGCCGGCACCGAGGTGAAGTGGGAACGCTCGACCGAGGCGTATCGACATACCCAGCCGAAGGTGCCCGACGATCTGGACGAAAAGACGGTGACGCTGCTCCAGGAAACGGCCGTCGCCGCCTTCCAGGCACTGGGCCTGCGGGACTACGCCCGAATCGACTTCCGGCTGGACAAGAAGAAGCGACCGTTCGTCCTGGAGGTCAACCCGAATCCTTACCTGTTATCGACGGCCGAGTTGTCTCTGTCGGTCAAGCAGACCGGCCGCTCCTACACGGATCTGATCGGTGAGATCATCAAGTCGGCGGCGGAACGGTACGGGTTGACGATCCAGTAGGCGAACAGGGGAACGACCGGTCAACCCGACCGGAAGGTCGCGGCCGTGAACAAGAGGATGGCCGCCGCCGCGCCCACGTTGAGCGACTCGGTCGCGCCGAGCATCGGGATGCTCACGCCTTCGAAACCCTCGGCCTCCGGGGGCAGGGCACCCGTCTCGCTGCTGAGCCACAGCACGAGGCGCCCGCGCCAGTCGAAGCTTCGGTAGTCCAGTCCGCCCCGGGTCGCAGCGCGTACCTGGCGGAAGCCCAGGCGCGCAAGCGCACTGGCGGCCGCACTCGCGCTCGGTGGCCGCGCAACCGGCAGGCGCAGCAGCGACCCCATCGAGCCGCGGAGCGCCTTCTCATTCCAGGGACTCGCCCCGCCGGGTGTCACGATTAGCGCGCCGGCCCCGGCCGCTTCCGCGCTGCGCGCCAGTGCGCCCAGGTTGCCCGGATCGCCGATGCCCGCCGCGACCACCACCAGCCCGGTCTTCGTGGTTGAAAGGAGATCATCGAGTTCGCGCTCGGGTGGCACGCGGGCCAGGGCCAGGCAACCGGGCGATTGCGCGAGCGTGCCAAGGCGTTCGAGCAGACCGCGCGCCACGCGGCGCGGCTCAAGGCCGGCGGCCTGCCAGCGCAATTGCAGTTCCGGCCGCTCCTCGTCGACGAACAGGCTCTCGATCTCGAAGTGCGCCCGATGCGCCTCGTCGATCAGGCGCTCCCCCTCGAGCAGGATCAGGCTCTTGTCCTTGCCCGACGCGACCAGCCGCACCCGCTGCAGGGCGGGATTGGTGGCCGAGCGGAGCGTCTCCGGTTCGAAATCTCGATTCACGGCCGTTTCGGAGCCTCCACGAACTGCCGGGTTCGGACCCCTGCGGGGGGGCTCCAGCACGTGTCGCGGAGGAAGTACGGGTACAGGCGAAGCGTGTTCGTGATTGCCATGATCACTTTCTGAGTTTGAGACGATCGGATCGTATCCTGAAGTTGCCGGAGGCACCACCGGGTGCGGGCAGGCGTCTGGCCGACCGGTTGTATCTTCCCTTGCCCATCGGCGCCGGCTTGCCGCTTTCCGCGTCCCGGCCTATCTTGGGCATGACCCCCCTCATCACAGGACGGAGCACCGTCTCGCAATTGCCTGGAGGAACGATGAACCTCGTCAGCGCCATCTCCAGACACTCATGGATCGTCACGGCCACTCTCCTTCTCGTCCTGCCGCTCATCTCATGTAGCGATGACGATGGCGACGTCGACGACCGACTTCGAGAACTCCGGCGAAACCGGGCCCTCTGGCGATTGCACGCCATCGATGACTACCGGTTCGTCCAGCATAAGTCGTGCTTCTGCGGCGGGGGGTACGCGGACCCGATGCGAGTGGAGGTGCGCGAGGGGAGCATCGTGCGGGTGGAGCGGGTTTCCGACGCCCGGCCCCTCCCGGCATCGCTGGCACTGACGGTCGAAAATGCCTTCGAGCGGATTGAGCAGGCCATCGATCGCGAATATGAATTTCTGAAACCGAGTTCGATCCCGGGCTGGGGTTTTCCACGGAGTTCTCGATGAATCCCGGCGGTGGCATCCAGGACGGCAGTTTCAGCATGACCTCTTCGGAACTGATTCGACTCGATCCGTCGGCTGACTGTGATGCACCATCAATGTCGGTGCCCTGCGAGTGCTCGGCCGACTTCCCGACCCTGAACTATCGCTACACCGCATGGGACGAATCCGGCGCGATTGTGGCAACGGGGTGTGCCTCACTGACATTCACCGCAGTCCCGGGGTTCGATCCACCGGAATACGAAGTCGTTGGAAACCGTTGCGTCGCGGTTCGCTGCGTCGAGAATGCGGGCAGCGCCCACCAGGGGTCGTCCCCGGTGGCCGGACGGCTCGAGGCCAACGGGCAACTCTTCCTCGATTTGAACGCCGGTACCGCCGACAGGAACATCTACCTGCAGGCCACCGGGATGCTTGCCTTCGGCGGTTATCTGAGCGGTACGTGGGGCGAAAGTACGCTGATCGGGGTGGTCGGACTCGGCACATTCCTTCTGGATCGAACCAGTCAGTAAAACGGCCGGCGAGTTCTCGCTAACCGGCCGCCTCACCTTTTACTTTAATCTAAGATCTTGCGTGAGCACCCTCAGCTAACTGGTTCTGTTACTTCTTCTTGGCAGCCGCCTCTTTCGCCCTTGCCTCTTCCCGGGCCGTCCAGGGGGGCGTGATCCCGATCGATCGGGCGTAGGCGATGGCCTGGCCCAGATGTTCGTGATTGTGGGTGACGAGGAGCATGGCGGTACCCCGGACGGTGGACTTGTTGCCGAAGAGATCGACCGGCTTGTCCATGTCGGCGTCGTCCAGGTTCTTGACGGCCATCCTGGCGTGTTCGAAGGAGTTCTTCATCTGCTTCATGATCGCGTCCTTGGCACTCGCCGACTTCTCGAACGTACGAAAGTCGAAGCCTTCCGGCGGTTTCGCGCCGATAAAACTGGGCAGTCCAAAGTTGGCCGTGGCCACGTGCATGAAAACGTCGCCCGCCGAACGGACCCCCTCCGCGGGTTTCCACGCGTACTTGTCCTCGGGGATTGCGTCGGCCAGTTCAGTCAGCTTGTTCTCGGCATCCTGAATCCAGAAAATGATGTCTCCCTTGACGCCGCTCATGGCGGCCTCCTGCGCCATGGCCGGTTCCGGCGGCGAGACAAGGGGCAGGGTCAGCGCCGCGAGGACGAGGCCAAGAGAAAGCGCGCGCCGGTTCGGCGAATGGGAACGGACCATAGAAAGAAGCCTCCTGTGAGTGAGATGGGGTATTCGGTTCGGCTCCCTGGATGGGGCAACCACCGGGCGATACAGGCCGGTATCGTGTACCCGTCGCCTTTCCCCGGTCAACTGGTCGCGATATAGTTAACGACCTGATGAGCGACCAGTCACTACAAGAGCGCCACGCCCCCAGGAACGCCTGTTTCGGCTGTGGCCCGGCCAATGTCCGGGGGCTCAAACTGCGGAGCTTTCCCGCCAGCACGGACGGCGAGGTTGTCTGCACCTGGACACCCGAACCGCACCATGAGGCTTTTCCCGGAGTCCTCTCCGGCGGCATCATCGGCACGCTGCTCGATTGCCACTCCAACTGGACGGCCGCGTGGCACCTGATGAACAGGGCGGGCGTCGACCATCCCCCCTGTACCGTCACCGCCGATTTCCACGTGATCCTGAAACGTCCGACACCAACCGACGGCCCGGTGCACCTCGCCGCCCGCGTGTCCGAATCAAGCGACGACCGCGCCGTCATCGAAGCCACCCTGACGGCCGGCGGCAAGGTCTGCGCCACCTGCCGCGGCACCTTCGTGGCGGTTCAGCCGGGACACCCGGCTTACCACCGATGGTGATGCCGCCCCCAGGCCCCGCGTATCCATGCCCCTCTGAATCAGCAAACTCCGACTCCGACCCCTTGAGGAAACGATCGTGCGAATGATTCCGGGACATCGACTCTTCCCCCTGGCCCTGACTCTTGCGGCCTTATCCCTCACCACCCAGGCAGGTGCCTGGCAACCGGATCCCGACCACGATGCCTTCGCCGTTGATCGGCGGGGCGCCGACCATCTCACGAGTCCCGCGTCGGTTCGATGGCCACGGCTTTCCGGCATGCCGGACTGGTCCGCGTTTGTACGCGAGAACCCGGGCTGGGTGGCCGAGTGGGACGAGAGGACCGGGCGACTGGTCGAAGCGCACGGCCCGGGTGCCACGGGGCCGTGGAATCGGATCGACGCCTCAAACCTGGAATCACGCTCGCGTGACTTTGCCCGCGCCACCCTCGCCCGGTGGCTGCCCGTCGACGCGGATCTGGAATTTGTCCGGAGCGCGCGAGCCGGCCATCGCTACTGGGCACACTTCACCCAGAACGTGCGGGGTGTGCCGGTCTGGGACTCCCGCCTGTCGCTTCACGTTCAGGGCGACGGCCGCATCACCCGCGTCACCAACCAGACTTTCCCCGATCTCGATATCGATACGACGCCGCTCGTCATGCCCGGGGAGGCTTTGCGGGTTGCGGTCCAGGATCTGCCGGCCGACGCCACGCCCTCCGACACGCCGGAACTCGTCATCCTGCCGATCGAACACCGTTCCGGAACCGAATTCCGGCTGGCCTGGAAGGTCGGCTGGCGGACGATGGCACCGGCCGGTTGGTGGATCAGTTTCGTGGATGCGAAGGGCGGCGGGCTCATCTGGCGATTCAACGCCGGCCATCATGTCGACGTGAGCGGCCAGGTCACGGCCGACATCGAGCCGATGACACAGGGTGATGCGGTGGTTGAAACAGCGCTGGCCCACCTCTCCATGATCGCGACCGGGGGCGGGTTGGCCGAGTCCCTCTCTGTGTCGACGGATGCGAACGGTCACTATCAGCTGACCACCCCCACCACGACCGAACGCCGGCTGCGGGTGCCGCTGGCCGGCGCGTACGGAACGGTTGTCGATGCCGAGCGCGCCTACTCGGTGCCGGAGTTTCTCTTTACGGTTCCCGATGCCAGCCCGCTCGAGTTCCCGCTGCACCTGCTTCCGCTCCAGTACCCCCAGTCCGGGCTGGACGCCTACCACTTCGGCGCCGTGTCCCACGACTACATCAAGGCCATCGACCCGTCCCTTCAAATCATTGACTACCCGGTCGCCATGATCGTCAACTACCCGCTCCCCGGTGCCAACCAGTGCAACGCGTTCTGGAATGGCCTGCAGCTGGTCTTTTTCACCGCCGGGGATCAGTGCGCCAACTCAGCCCGGGTGGCCACGGTCGTCATCCACGAATACGGTCACCTCGTTACTGATCTTCAGTATCGCCCGTTCTACCCCTCCGGCGCCATGCATGAAGGCTTCTCGGACTACCTGGCCGCCACCATCACCGATCAGCCGGTCATCGGGCCCGGCTGGCGGCCGGGTTCGACGCCCGACTACATCCGGCGCATCGACGTCGATCGGAAGTTTCCCGACGACGCCACCGGCGGATCACACAACGACGGCCTGATCATCGCTTCCACGCTCTGGGACCTCCGGGAAATCCTCGGCCCCACGCTGGTCGACTCGCTGTGGCACTTCGCGCGGTACGGCTACTCGGACAACTTCGATGACTACTTCATTGACTTCCTTCTTACCGACGACGGCAACGGCAACATCTACGACGGCACGCCCCACTTCACTCCCATCGTGAACTGCTTTCGGGCCCACGGCATCGGCGACTACAGCATCCAGGTGTCTCATGTGCCGGAGCACGACACCGAGGATCTCTCGAAAACATTTCCCCTCCGGGCCAGCTTTCTCTCGATCTTTCCCCTGGTCGAGAACTCGGCGCGGATCCACCTGGAAATCGAGACCGGCGGTGTCACGACGCCGCTCGAGCTGGTGATGACGCCGACCGGCGGCATCCGCGAGTATCAGCACCTGCTGGCCGCCCAGCCGGCGGGGACCGAGGTCCGCTACTGGTTCACGGCGGCCGATACGTCGGGTGGCACGGTCGTCTGGCCGCCCGGCGGCGGTAGCGCCCCGTTCGTCTTCCAGGTCGGCACCGATTTCGAACCGCCGACGATCGTCCACGAACCCCTCGACGATCAGCCCGTGGATGACAATTCGAGACCGGTGCTGGCAACGGTCACCGACAATCTCGATCGGGGGCTCGGCCGCGTGCAACTCTTTCATCTCCGCAATGGCGCCGACTCCACTGCCCTCAACATGGCCGGACCGGCGCCGCTTTTCCGCGGTGAGTTGCCGACGGCCTTGCTTGCCGTTGGCGATACCTTCGACTACCGCATCGAGGCGGCCGATTCGGCGCAAACGCCGAACATCGGGCGAAGCCCGGCGGATGGCTGGCATCGATTCCGCATCGTCGCGGGCGTGGGGCGTGATTTCGAGGCCGATGCCGGCGGGGCGGTGGGCGGCGGCGACTGGCAGTGGGGTGTTCCGGGATTCGGCCTCATGCCGCCCTCCGGCCAGAAAGTGTGGGCCACGGGGCTCACCGGCTCGTACCACGACAACCTCGTCTCGACGCTGGAGTTTGCGCCGGTCGACCTGTCGGGATTCACGAGCGGCACGCTGGCGTTCCAGCATCATCTCGACTGCGAGTTCTTCTATGACGGCGGGATCATCGAGACATCAAGCGACGGCGGCATGACCTGGCAGCTCCTGACGCCGGACGGCGGCTATACGCTCGCGCGCATCGAGGCCTCCAACCTGCCCGGGTTCTCCGGGAGTTTCGACGGTTGGCAACCGGTGGAAGCCGACCTCTCCACCTGGGCCGGCAACCCCTCATTTCGGGTGCGCCTGCGCTTTTTCGCCGACGGCGGCGTGACCGGTCCGGGCTGGTTCATCGACGACCCAAAGATGGTTGACCGGCGCGCCCGACTGCGGCCGTTCAGGCCTTCCGCCACAAGTGATGCCGAAGGAAACGTGTCGGTGGCCTGGTCGCTGCCGCCGGGTTACCAGGAAGCGCCGGCCGGCCCGGTGGTCGGCTATCACGTTTACCGCGCCACGACTCCAAGCGGTGAGCGTGTTCGATTGACCGGGACGCCCATCACGATGCGCACTTTCCAGGATTCAGGCCTCCCCGATGGTCAATCGTGGGATTACTTCGTCTCCGCGGTTTATGAATCGGGCGAGAGTCGGCTGGCCGGGCCTGCCACGGCCAGCCGGGTGCGGCCCATCTACGAAGGTAGCTGGACGCTGATGGAGGCCGAAGTTGATTCCGGCGCCGTTCTCGACACCGTGCTCGTGGTCCGCAACATGGGGACCGGCCAGCTCCGCGTGAACAGCTATTCGGCGCGGCTCGGCCAGACGATTGACGACGTCCGCATCCGCATGGCGCTGACTCCCTTCGAGGCCCCATGGGACACGCTGTTCGTCGACCCGAGCGAGTCCGACACGCTCGAGGCCGATCTTCGCCTGATCGAGGTCCGCCAGACCGCCGACTCGCTGATCTACCGATTGACCGCCTGGCGGCCGTGGGGTGATCCTCTCGTCGATTTCTCGTTGGCCGTCGAACTCGATGAAGACGATAACATCACGACCGGACCCCGCGGCGAGTCGTTTGGATTGATCGGCGCCCGGGCACTGGCACTGGTGGGGCAACCGCAGGGGCGCTTCATCTACATCGACGGATCGGGCTATTTCCACGCGGGTTCGCTGTTGACCTGGGCCGCTGAAAGCGGCGGCCAGTCGGCCATCATCGGGTTCGACAAGGACAGTCTTCTCGCGACCCACGTTGTCCTTGTCGTGGCGAGGGTGTATGACGGCGCGTCATCGATCACGGAAGACCGCGCGCCGGGCACACTCAATCATCCATGGCTGGCGCTTGTCACCCGTCACATGGAGGTCGATGCCGGCGAGGCGGCCAATCTCGCGTTTCGACTCGGTGCCCCGGCCCTGCCACCCGGACTCGTGAGCGGTGCGATCGTGCTGGATACCTCCGACCGGGATCACCCGGGCATCACGCTGCCGGTGGCACTCCAGATCTCCTCCACGGTGTCGGTTGTCCTGGGTCGCTTCACGGCCACGCCGGTTCCGACCGGCCTTGAATTGGCCTGGACAACCGTCGAGACAAACAATCACCTCGGCTTCCGCCTGGCGCGGCGCAGCGTTTTCCCCTTGGCCGCTGAAGAGGTTCTGATCGGACCGGAGCTGATCCGAGCCGAACGGGATGGGTCGACCTACCGATTCGTTGACACGGGGGTTCTCGCCGGTTTCCAGTACGAGTATCGACTGGCCGATGTGGGCCGCGACGGTAAGATCGAATGGCACGGGCCGTTCGCCGTTACGATGCCCGGCGCCCTGATTCCAATCGCGATGCAGTTGTCGCAGGCGGCACCCAATCCCGCGCCGGGTGCCACCTCGATTGCCTGGGCCATTCCGGCACCGGCGCCGGTCGAATTGACGCTCTTTTCGGTGGACGGCCGCACCGTTCGCCGCCTCCTGCGCCATGCCGCACACGATGCAGGCTGGCACGAAACGGCCTGGGATGGTCGAGATGACGCGGGGAGCCCGGTGCCTTCGGGAGTGTACTTCTATCGACTGGAAGCGGCCGGCCGCGTGGCCAGCCGGAAGCTGCTCCTTTTGCGATAGCACAGGCGCGGGGACATCAGTACTGAAACATCGTGGCCAGGTTCAGGAAATACTTCTGGCTGTCAACCGTCTTCGCGCCGGCCACCGGCGTCCGGTGCACATAACGGCCGTCCGAACCCAGTTCATGGCTCTTGACGGTGTCGGGCAGCATGTTTTTCAGAAGTTCCGTGGCCAGTCGCGACTTGAGGCGCGCATCGAGAACCGGAAAGGTGGTCTCAACCCGCGAGTCAAGGTTGCGCTCCATCCAGTCCGCGCTTGACAGGTAAATCTCGGGGCTGCCTTCGTTCTCGAAGTAGAAGACGCGGCTATGTTCCAGGAAGCGGCCGACGAGACTGATCACCCGGATGCCTTTCGTGGCATGAGTCCCCGGCCGCAGGCAGCAGACGCCGCGGACCAGGAGGTCGATCACGACGCCGGCCCGTGAGGCTGACACGAGGGCGCGGATGACGCGAGGATCGGTCAGTGCGTTCATCTTGGCCACGATGCGGGCCGGCCGGCCGGCC
>JAWXBZ010000249.1:0-9733 GCA_034440375.1 Candidatus Eiseniibacteriota bacterium | reverse complement strand
CTCCGAAGCCGGGACCCGGCCATCCTGCAGGGCCTTTCGATCATTGAAAGGGCCGCATCCGATGGTGGTCAAACGGTCCGGCGAATCCAGGATTTCGCCCGCATGCGCAAGGAAACCCGGCGGGAATTCATCAGCGTGTCGGAATTGATCGAGGATGTCGTCGAGATCACCAGCAGCAAGTGGAAGAACGAGGCACAGGGGAAGGGAATTTCAATCGGGGTCGACACCGAATTCGCACACGAAGTCACGATCGACGGCAACGCCGCCGAGTTGCGCGAGGCGCTGACCAATCTCATCATCAACGCGGTTGACGCCATGCCGAAGGGTGGGCGCCTCAAGTTCCGCACCCGTGACGAGGAATTGGACGGGCGCCCCGCGGTCCGCATCGACGTCATCGACACCGGCCAGGGCATTCCGCGCGAGGTCCAGGCCCAGATTTTCGATCCATTCTTCAGCACGAAGGGGAATCTGGGCACCGGACTGGGCCTCTCGATCACCTACGGCATCATCACCCGCCACGGGGGCAAGATCTCCGTCGAGAGCGTGCCGGACGAGGGGACGACGTTCATCATTCGCATGCCGGCCGGTGCAGCCGTTGCCGGCGAGGCGGTCGTGGACGAGGAGATTCCGTTCCTGCCGGCAACCATCCTGGTAGTCGACGACGAGCCGGAAATCCGCGACGTCCTGGTGGAAGGATTGAACGAGGCCGGCTACAAGGTCACCTCGGTCGGATCCGGACGCGAGGCGATCCTCCGCCTCGGCCTGGTTCACTACGACGTGGTGCTGACCGACCTCGGCATGCCCGAGGTCACGGGCTGGGATGTCGTCGCCTCGGCGCGCCAGACCCGGCCAACGATGATCCTGGGCCTGGTCACCGGCTGGGGCGAAACGCTCGACTCGCGGCAGGTGGCCGAGAGCGGTGTCACCTTTGTCATTCCCAAGCCGTTCGATGTCCGTCGGGTCGTCAACGACATCAAGAGGGCCGTCCAGGACCGGGCCCGTCGCGCCGCCTGACCGATTCGGTGCCAGACCGGTAGAATCGCCCGTCGATATGACCTGACCATCTTGAATCGCCGCCCCGCCCCCGTCATTCTCCCCGCATGCGACCCGGCGGCGGAAGACTGGCAATCTTGACGGCGGCGCTCCTCGCACTCCTGCCCTCCCCATCGCACGCCGCCACATCCGCCACCGTTCCGCCCTCCGACGCCATCTACCGCGAGCTCGGGCGCCTCGACGCGCTTGGCCTCCTGCCGGAGGCGGTGCTCGGGCAGCGTCCACTAAGTCGTGGCGAGATTTCCCGACTCCTCCGCGGCGCCTCGATGAATCCGCTCGCCGCGCGGTCACCCGCCCGCGAGATGTTGATCCGCCTTCGCCGGGAGTTTCCGGCGCAGGAGGGTCTGAAGAGTGGAGAGCCGCAGGGCGTTGATGACGTGCGATTCGGCGGGGCGTTTCTGGAGGACGAACGGTCCACTTTTCCCGATGAAAATGGGGTTGGCCGCCTTGATGCGATCAAACAACCGCTCACGGAAGGACGGAATGGCCGCACCTATCGCCCGGACGGCGGGACCTTCTGGATGCGCAGCCGCCACACGGTGCCGGCCAGCGAGAAACTGGTATTCGGCGTGGCGCCCGAGTTCCTGATCCGATTCGGAGGATCTGAAGACGGCGCGGCCACCAGCGCCGATTCAGTTGGGATCGATCAGGAGGGCTTTGAAACCGAGTTCGCGTTCCGATCGCTGTATGGCCGGATTCAATTCGGGCCGGCCGTCGTGCAACTGGGGCGCGATGCACTGGCCTTTGGCCCGACGCCGGACGGTGGCCTCCTGATGTCAACCAACGCTCGCCCGCTGGACATGGCCAGCCTGACCTCTGAATCCTCGTTCCGGCTTCCCTGGATCTTTCGTCATCTCGGGCCGAGCCGCTGGTTCGTCGGGATGGCCTACCTGGGGCAGGACCGCGTGCTGCCGAAGAGCGGACTGGCGGTGCTTCGCGCCTCCTTCCGTCCGCATCGTCTGGCCGAGATCGGGTTCAGCGAATCGCTGATGATGCTCGGAAAGGGGGCCCCGACCGACGGCTTCTGGCAGTACGCGTGGGAGTTTTTCCCGGCCGGTCGTGTCGGCACCGACACGGATCTGGCCGATCATCGCTTCGGAATCGATGTGCGCCTGCATGCCTGGCCGGGACACGCCACGCTGCTCGGTGAAGTCCTGGTCGATGACGCCCGCACCGGCCATTACGACGACGTCACGGCGCGCCGCTTCGGCATTTACCTTCCGGCCATCGGGCCGAAAGGCCGGTGGCAACTCAACGCTGAATACCTTCATCTCCCCGCCGTCATCTACCGTCATGGTCGGTGGACGACCGGTTACGCACTCGACGGTCGGTTGCTTGGAAACGAGCTGGGTCCGGATGCCCGCGGGGCGCGACTGCGGTTGAATCGGACCGGGGAGCGGGGGCAGGAAACGATCATCGAGATGGCATGGGACGCGCGAGATCACGACCAGTGGGAACAGGAAGTATCGCCGGACGACCCCAGGAACTTCGAGGACATCTTCCGCGTCGTCGACCGCCCCACGGAAACACGCTGGCGCGGCCGGATCGGGCTCGACTGGATCCTCTCGCCCGAGATCTCCTGGCAGCCGTCCGTGACCGTCGAGCGGGTTCTCAACTCGAATTACGAAGAGGGTGTGGATCGCACCGGGGTTCTGGCCGAACTCTCCTTCCGCTACGCGTTCGCGCATTGAACGGGGCGGAGCGGTCGAGTCGGGACTCCCCTGCCGGCTAGTTGAGGATCGTCAGTCGTCGTGTCTCGAAGAAACGGCCGTCCTCGAGGCGATAGAAATAGACGCCGGAGGGTACCCGCTGCCCTGACTGGTTCAGTAGATCCCACTCCACGACCACGCGCCCGTTTCGGGAGCCGTCGACCAGCGTCCGCACCAACCGACCCTGCGGGTCGAAGAGCCGGAGCGAGATATTGGCCGGTCGATTCAGCTCGAACTCGATTCGCGTTGAGGATTGGCGAACCGGGTTCGGCGTCGCGGAAAGGTGGCTCACCGAGCCGCCCAGCAGGCGTTCGCCGCCCGTTCCGGGTGGCTGGGACACGCCGCCGGTCAACGGGGTCGAACTGGGATCAGCCGGATCGGAACCGGCGCCCAGTTCATCGCGATCACGATAATTGTCGCCGTCGCGGTCGATGGCACGAAGGCCGCACCCCGGCGGGAGCCCGGTGTAGGTCAGTTCGGCGCCGGTGTCCGCCCACGAGCGAAGCGTGTCCTTGTGGACGAAGCCTTCGGTCAGCATGTCGGATTCGAAGAGGTTGCCCCCCATGTAACGGTAACCACGAGCCAGACCGCCGACCCGCCCCTTGACCATCAGGTCGCAATTGCCGATGTCAGCCTGCGTGAGCAACGTGGTGATTCGCGTCACCACCTCAGCGTTGTTCTTGTTCGTGGCATCAATGGTCTGCTGGGCGCCCACGGCCGGGGCGATATCGGTATCCCAGGCCAGCATGAAAGCTTCCATGTCCCGACGCACGAGATTCGAGCCGAAGGTGAAAAACGGCTGCTTGAAGAACTCGAACAGCGATTCCCACTGCCCGTTGTGGCTGAAGCCAAAGCCGGTCTTGACCGGGCCGGTCTTGCCGAAGCCGGTCTTCTCGTACATGTTGCGAAGCTGGCTGACGTTCAGGTCCTGGGAATTCCCCATCGATGCGGCGCTCGTTATCTGGTTGCTCGTGCCGAATGGAAATTCGTGACACTCGACGCAGAACTTGCCGTCGTCCAGGTGAAGCGTGGTGAAAGCGTTCTTGCCCCGCTGTGCACTCGGTTGAAGCGAGGGGTCCGGCAGTGTTCGATCCAGCTTCATGTTGGGGTTTGGCGGGTACGTCACCGTCTGGATGAAGTCATTGAAGGCGGAAATGTCGGCCCCTGGCAATCCAGTGCCCCGGCCCATCAGGCTCTGGAATGCCGCGTTGAACTCGAAGAAGTCGCCGCGATCACCACGCTGGTGATACGGCTCGGTGGCGAACAGACCGCGCAGCGGTTGCGTGATCAACGCGCCCTTCATCGGATGGAATCCGACCAGCAGCGTGTCATTCTGCCCCCCCGGCGGCGGCAGGAATGCGCCATCCGGTTGACCGAGATCCCACGCCAGGGCGTCCGTGTTGGCAAAGGCATGGCAGGTGGCACACGAAACGTCGCCATGCCCGGAGGTCTGTCGGGCGTCATACAGCCATTTGCGGCCAACCCGCACCGTCGGCGGCTCCGGGTTGAAACCAAGGCCCGCGTTGCCGACAACCGTACCGGTGGATAACGCCACGACCCGGATCCGCTGGGCGAATCGGTCGAGCACGTAAAGCTGATCCCGCTCCTCATCGAGTGCCAGGCCGGTCGGCCCATCGGCCACTTCCCACTGGTCGACCACCGTTCCGCCAGGCGTCAGGAGGGCCACCTTTCCGGACCCTAGAGCCGTCATGTACATGAGCGTGCCACTGCTGTTCCAGACCATGTCCATCGGACACGACAGACTTTGATCCACCTCCGACGGCGGCCCGGGAGTCACCGCAAAGTTGATATGAGGATTCAGATGGATTGGTGTGACGGTTGGCCCGATTGGATTGATGATCGTTACCCGCATCCGGGCGAAATCGCCCCGGAGGTTGCTCTCGAAGCGGGTCAGGTTCAGGGCTTCATGGTTCGATACGTAGATGACGCCGGAGACCGGGTTGACTTCGAGGTCATAGTTCAACGTACCGACGCCTGTGAAGTTGTTAGTCACCGTCAATGACGAGGTCGTGATCTCCACCACGTCGTTGTCCGGCAGGCTCCAACCGACCCGGGATGTCCAGATGCCCCCCGCATCATCCAGCCAGTCGGCACCCGTTTTCTGAACGATCAGGACGGAGCCCGGCGCCGGGGGGAGCATCGGATCCATGGGTGGGTTGGGCGGCGGCGGGCCGCCACCATTCACGACGGTCGTTTCCGGCAGGATGGTGGTGCGGTTTCCCGACTCGAAGACCGCCACGTACACCTTGGACCGATCCGGACTGGTGTCCAGTGCCCGCGGGTCCTGACCAAAGATCGAAATCACCGTGGGCGGCGTCGACAGGTTGGCCGGGTCGTAAACCTTGACGGCGTCCTCCTGGCTGACGCAGACAAAGGCCCTCTCAGGCAAACCGGCGAAGACGATATCCGTGGGCTCGTCGCCGACGAGGAGTGTCTTCTCCACGTTGCCCGTGGTCAGGTTGACAATATTGACCGCGTCGGAAAGGTGGCTGACCACCCAGATCTCGGAATTGCCATGCCAGGCCAGGCTGACCGGCTCCATGCCAACCGAAATCTGAGCCGTCATGATCGGAGGACCAACCGGCATCAGGTCATAGGTCACGAGATAACCGTCCGGCGTGTTCAACGCCGCCAGCTTGTCCCCATCCGGTGAAATGGCAATCGGATGAATCTGGTGACTTTCGAAGTTGACGAAGTTGGCGTGGACGTGATCAGTGGTCGAAAGCGAGAGAACACCGAGGGTCATCAGAGCAAACATCGACGGTCTGCCGACCCGGCGCGCGAGTCGAGCGGCCAACACGAACATCACTGCCCTCCATCATCCGTTCCCCCCGCGTTGGCACAACCCGGGGGGGCTGTCCGTCATGGAAATACCGTCAAACGGCCGGCTCAAGCCGTATCGAATACAAGGCGTAAACCCATATGATACCAAAGGTGTTGGCAATTCTGGAAGCACAGAATTTGATAGCCACGATTCATTTCGCATCGTAACCGATTGTAAAATAACGTCTTATTCATTGATCCTCGACGGTCCCAACCGTAAAGGTAACGGCGCGGGCGGCCGGGGCGGTGTGCGTTTGACACGCGCCCGGGGCGTCCACGCCGTCACGAAAGCCCGTCCGCGCGGGCGGCCAGGGAAGGATCGACATCTGCAAGGCGTGTGCCGCACGGGCATCGCGTCCCGGTGCGCGCAGGGCGTTCGTCACGCCTGGAACCCGGCTGGCCGGCTCACAGAATGACGATCGCTCGTCAGGTGCGCGTCACCACGATCACCGTCCATCCCTCGTCATCGGTTAGAATGCCCGGGATGAAAACGCAGCTCGACCATGTCGGCATCGCGGTCCACTCGCTTGCCGAGGCCATCCCCGCTTTCGAGGCGGTGCTCGGCGTCACCGCATCCGAAGTCGAAGTGGTGGCCGACCAGAAGGTCCGCGTGGTGTTCCTGAAGGCCGGCGAGCCCGGCATCGAGCTGCTTGAATCAACGGGCCCCGACGGCCCGATCGGCAAGTTCCTGGCGAAGCGGGGCGAGGGGATCCATCACCTCTCGTTTGAAGTCGATGACCTGAACGCCGCCCTCGCCCGCTGTCGTGCCGCCAGCCTGAACCTGATCGACGAACAGCCTCGCAAGGGCGCCGCCGGCAAACTCATCGCCTTCCTGCATCCAAAATCAACCAACGGCGTCCTGATCGAGCTGTCCCAAACGATCGCCCCGCCACCTCAATCGAGCCGTCCGCCAGCCGACCGATCACCCATACAATCATCCGACTGACTCTTCCGGTCGATCGTCCCGCCAACTGCGCAGCGGCCCGAGTCGAGCCTCGAATCATGTATCCAGACTCAAGCGCGGAGGGATGTCCGAGTGGTTTAAGGAACCGGTCTTGAAAACCGGCGTGGTGCAAGCCACCGTGGGTTCGAATCCCACTCCCTCCGCCAACTTACGAGGTTTTCGCAACCTCCTCTTCGTCGACTGTGCCCACTGGTGTTCCCAGTTGCACCGGTCTTTTTTCCGCAAACAGGCTCTTGGCTTCGGCAAAAACGGCGTCATGGCTGAGGTGTCCGTATCGTTCCGTCATGCCGATGGTGGAGTGGCCGAGGATCTTCTGAGCGCTTCCTTGGATCCGCTCACGTTTAGCCAGCGACAGGCAAACGTGTGGCGAAGCTGGTGAAACGTCCAGTAGAAACCCAGTTGCTTGCGCATCGGGATCGTGAACTTCGTGTGCTCTGGCCGATGTGGCAGGACGAACACTGACGTTGTCCGCTGCTTTTCAGCTTTGAGCACGTTAACCGCCTCGGGAACGAGCGGGACGCGGCGTACCTTTCGTTATCGAGTGCGTACTGGCGATCGGGCTTTCGATATCCCGGTCAAGCAGGCGGATCGAGATGTCGTCGACGACCAGGATGAACGTCCCGGGACCCAGGAGCCCCTTCGGGATGACCCGGTCGCGCCAGACGACGCGGCGCACCGCGTCGTGGTGGACGCCCAGGTGGGTGGCGATCGTGCGCACCTTCCAGCGTTCGGCGCGGAAGAGCCTTTTGATCTCGGCTTCCGTGGCGGGTGGAGTCTTCATCGCACCCCCTGCCGGCAGATTTGCTTCAGTTCCCCGAAGTCGGGCCGGACGAGTCCCGGACGGATGACGACCTCAACATCGTAGAAGAGGGTTTTCCATCCCTGACCTTTGCCGTCCGAGAGTTGCAGTTCGAATGAAGTGGCTTCGTCGTCCACAACCAGCGCAACGGACAGGGGCGAGTGACCCCAGAGCGAAAGCCCTTCCAGAAAGGTCGGAGCCGCCCAGCGGTTGATCTGGGACGGCGCCGCCAGACGAGCCCTCAGGATCTCCGTCCCCCGGTCGTTGGTCGCCAGCAGGAACGTCGTGTTGGGAGTGGGCGCCAGCGCCACCCGGATGTTGGGTTCCATGACAGGATCTCCCCACGCCGACCCAAGCCGCTCCGGATATCGGAGACGGGCATTCGGCGTCCGGGGGAACCCTCCTCGATTGCATGGGGGTCACGGAACCCTGATCCGTCACGCGGCGTGGGAGATGCTTAACCCGGGCACGGTAGGCGCGCTGGCGATCCCGGTGGTCGAGGCGACCTTCGGGACTGGCCTGGTGGCGGGCGTTGGCGGCCCGACCGCAGAGTCGGCGAGCTTGCCGGCGACAACTCAGCTCGCAGTACAAGTTACGATGGTCGCACCGGCGGCAGAGATAAAAGACCGATCGGCAAAACCCGCAGCGCACTTCGCGATAGCTGTCGTCCATCGTGCCAGCCCACCGGCAAACGCACGAGAATCGTTGACGACAGAACGGCGCGGAGGCAGACTCGACTCAAATGTCGGCGTTCGCAAAATGTCGGCACGGGGGCCTGGCTGTCAAAGACCCGGGTCCCCACTTTTTTGACGTTCGCGAGCGGGAGTCTTGCCGGAAAACGGCGGTCCTGACGAGGGGTACTACGCGGGGCCGAAAGGGTCGGAAACGCGCGGAAACCGAAGGCCGTTTACATCGTGTACCTCTTGCCTCGTTTGCCCGCCATGGGTCCTCCCTAGACCCTCAGGCTACCAGAGCTGTGTCAACTCAGACTGGACCCGAAAACGGGGGCACCGTCAATCCAACCAAGGCTTTCAACATTCCGCCGTAGCGATGCTCCTGATGGCTAATCGCAACGGCAAATGACCAGGTGCCGGGCGAGGCCCGATGCAGACTAAACCTTCGTGAGAGTCCCAGAAGGAAGCAAATCAGCCGGAAGCCGGCCCATTAGACGTACGATTCTTCAACACATTGGCGGACATTAAGTTAAGACGATTTGCGCCATAGGAACGGTACAGAACTCAAGTCCCACTCAAGCCCAAACATGAATAGTTTGAGCCGTCCGTTGCTTTGAGGTGATAACGATCCAGTCAGACCACTACAGCTGCCGAGGTGGACATGCCGTAAGCCGTCCGAGCACTCAGCGAGCCCGCACCCTACAGTCGCATGCGTTTCTAGCAGTTCTCTTCGAGGGGGAGAAAACTCTATGCGTTGCCGAGAAGGATTGCTGCTCGTTGGCCTAGCGGCCATGCTTGCCTCTGCCGTCCCCGCGTATGCCGGGCCGAATGCAAATTCCAAGATCCTGATTCATCTGGCAAGCCCCACCTCCAAGAACGCGTGTGGGCGGGCAATCGCTACGCCTACGTGCAGCCAGATCGAGACCGAAGCCGAACTGGCTCCGGCGAGCCACTTCGCGTACCTTCTCGTTGTGGATGCGGATTCAACCCTCGGCGTGGCTGGAGTTCAATGCGGCGTGAGCTACAATCCGGTGCCCTCATTGGGCGTGGATGTTCACTCGTGGACGAATTGCGCCACGTTGGAGTTTCCTTCGGACAATTGGCCGGCGGCCGGGGGAGGAAATCTCGTCACTTGGGATGCGACGACGAGATGCCAGCGGTACGAGCCTGATGGATTCGGGTCCGGTGTTGTCGCTGTAGCGGGATACTTCTACTGCACGGCCTACACCCCAGACGCCCTAACGGTCATCCCGCGCCGGTCTGATCTTGAAGCCAAAGTCGCCGCTTGCGATGCAACCGTGGAATTAATCCAGTCTGCCACGGTGCAGTATGCTCCCTCACACCTTGGATATGCCTCCTTCTCTCCCGGGCGGCTCATTCCCGGGCATAATCCCTGCGAGGGTGCCGAGGCAGCAGGCGCTGGCCCAGGACCCGGCAGCAGCACTGCTTCAATTACAGTTCATAGGGAGGTGTTCGCGTTTATCTCCGAGGGGACGTTGCAATTTCCACCGGGGACCACGAGCACCACCCTGAACAATGTTTCAATCAGTTCATCGGGCATTGCGAACACCCTAGCCGCATACAACGTTGAGCTATTGACTCCTGCATAACTAATGTCGCATACTTCGGTCCGGAGGGTAGCCATGAGACCTCACGGAAGTCCGAAGACATTGGAAGTTCGTCGACTACG
>JAWXBZ010000248.1:0-6441 GCA_034440375.1 Candidatus Eiseniibacteriota bacterium | reverse complement strand
CTGATCTGATCCGAATAGGCCACCACACCGCCGATGGGCACGGCATATCCCTTGTGATGATCGGCCATCAGGGCCACATGATCGGCGTCCTTCGCGCAGTTCCGGATCTGGCGGAGCGCGCCATCGTCGATGGGATTTCCCCAGATGGGGATGTTGTCGATGAATTCCAAGTGGGAAACTCCTGACTATCCCGGGCCCAGCGCCAGCACCAGCAAGTCCTCATCGGCATCCGGGCGGTAGTGCTCGCGATCCGCGGACGACGGCGTCATGAAATCCAGTCGCGTGAGCAATTTCCGCGACCGATGGTTCTGCTGCTTGAACACGGCTCCGGCCTGCCGCACGTCGTACCGCGCCGCCAGTTCCAACAGCATGGCGTTCACTGCCTCTCGACCGTATCCCATGCCCCAGTGAGCGCTCCCCACCTCATAGGCAATGAAGGCCCGGCCATTCGCCGGTACCGAGGCCTGCACATATCCGATCAGATCAGCTCCCGACACCCGGACCACCCAGTTCAACCAGCGCTCACTTCCATCTCCCGACGCGCGCGATTCCAGCCGGGTGAAGCGATCCTGCAGCCACTCCAGTGAGGCCGGTGGTTCATTCTCAAACTCATAGATCGCCGGATCGCAAAGGACAGCAAACATCTCCCCGGCATGCGTGGCCATCTGTGGTTCAAGAGTGAGACGTACGGTTCGCAGGGTCTGCATGGGGCCTCGAATGGGCTCGAATCGGCAGGAATGGTCAGTCCAACACTATTCAACCCCGGTCATTGCCGCAAGGCGTCGCCATTGCCATACTTGGCCTATGACACCCATACCCACCCGCGCCATCGGCGCCCTGCAAGTCACCATCGTCGGCCTCGGCACGAACAACTTCGGCATGCGCATCGACGAGGAGAAGAGCCACCGCGTCATCGACACGGCCCTCGAGGCCGGCATCAATTTCTTCGACACCGCCGACCTGTACGGCCCGAGCGAGGAGTTTATCGGAAGGGCGCTGGAGGGGCGGCGCGATCAGGTGATCCTGGCCACGAAGTTTGGCAAGCCGGTGGAGGGAAAGGGTTCCGGCGCCCGCCCCGAGTATGTGAAAAAGGCCCTGGAGATCAGCCTCAACCGCCTGCGAACCAACTGGGTCGATCTCTATCAGATTCACGAGCCGGACCCTTCGGTGCCGATCGGCGAGACGCTGGCGGCGTTGGACGAGCTGGTCAAGGCAGGCAAGGTCAGGGAGATCGGCTGCTCCAACTTCAGCGTGGAACAATTGAAGGACGCCGCGGCGGCCGTGGCCAAAGGTGGCGCCCGCTTCGTCAGTGTTCAGAACGAGTACAGCCTCATGAAGCGCGAAGCCGAAGCGGATGTGCTCCCGGAATGCGAGCGAACCGGCCTGGCCTTCCTCCCCTTCTTTCCGCTGGCAAGCGGGCTCCTGACCGGAAAGTATCGAAAGGGATCAATCCCCGGAAGCGGCACGCGACTGGTCGACAGCGAACGGTGGCGGAAGACGCTGACCGAAGAAAATCTCGATCGGGTGGAGGCGCTGGCCGGCTTTGCCGAGTCGAAGAAGCGGACGCTGCTGGAACTGGCCTTCGGCTGGTTGCTGGCGCAGAAGTCGGTGGCGTCAGTCATCGCGGGGGCCACCTCGCCGGAACAGGTTTGGGCTAATTCTGCGGCGGCGCGGTGGGAGCTGTCCGCCGAGGATCTGAGGAGCGTGGAACGTCTCATATCGTGAAATCCGGCGGAAAATGTTCTGCAAGATCTGTTGCGGGGAAACGAGTTACACGTCACAGCACCCCCCTCAACTCCCCTGCTTGCGCCTCAAATCAAACAGGTTTGTCCCCATCCGCTTCGATCCCGCGTACACCGACCACTCGGCCCGGATCTGGTTGGCATTGACGAAGTGAATCGTTCCGGCGTGAACGTGGATGGCGCCCTTGCCGATGTTTGTGCCGCCGTTGAAGCGGAAGGTGTAGAGGTTGGCGGCAGATTCGTCCGGGTCGAAGCGCATCCTGGGTTGGTTTCCCATGGCGCAGTAGTGGGTCAGGGCGAGATCATCGCCATCCCGGTGGTAGATCGACATCATCTCGTCCCCCGTGCCGGCGAACTGGCGTTCGATCAGCGCGGTGCCACCCGCGGTCACTTCCCAGACGACCAGGGCGGGATTCACTTCGGCGCCGCTGCCGGCGGTCCCCTCCCAGGTTCCTTCGAGCAGCTTGAGCCGCTCGAAGGCGAAGCCGGCGTCGAGGCGTTCCTCCTCGGCCAGTGCGTCGGCCTCCGGCATTTTGGCGGGTAGCTCGGGCATAATGGAACTGCGCTCGAAGGGGCCACTGCCGGTCGCAGAACCGGATGAACCGGCGGGCGTGGCCGTTTCGCCGGCTCCTCCCGTACTCAGTGGGGGCGGTTCACCAGCCAGGCTTGCCGGAGCGGACGGCCGGACCAGCATCAGCGTCGTAAGCAGGACGAGAAAGCGGAGACTTGCAGCGAAACGTGTCATCTATTCGATCCTCGTGAAATCCAACCCGCTGGAAGTATATGGAGTCGACGGGCCACCTGAAAGTCTTATCATTCCCGGCCATGAACAACTTTTCCGACTACTACAGCCGTCGCGCGGCCGAGTACGACAACATTTACAAACGGCCGGAGCGCCAGGACGATCTGGGCCGGCTGGAGGCCCATCTCCTGGAGGTCGCTGGCGGCCAGGACGTTCTGGAGATGGCCTGCGGGACGGGCTGGTGGACGGAGCGCCTGGCGCGGACGGCCCGGACGATCACGGCGTTCGACAGCGCGCCGGCGGTGCTGGCACGAGCCCGCGAACGAGGCTGCCCGCCCGAACGAGTCCGATTCTGCACCGGTGATGCCTTTCGACTGGAGGAAGTTGGCGGCAGCTATTCGATGGTCATGGCCGCCTTCCTCTGGTCCCACATCCCCCGGCGCGAAATTCCGCTCTTTCTGGATGGCATCGCCCGGCGATTTCCAGATGGCATCCGGGTGGTGATGATCGATAACCGTCCGGTCGAGGGAAGCTCCTCCCCCACCTCAAGGCAAGACAACTACGGCAACACCTGGCAGCGGCGGCGGCTCGGCGACGGATCCGAGTACGAAATCATCAAGAATTTTCCATCGGCCGATGAGCTGACGATCGTGGCCGGTGTGCAACTATCCAACGTGAATATCCGACTTCTTGATTATTTTTGGGTATTGCAGGGGGATACGAAGCCCGTGATGCCGGAATCGAAGTCGGAAACAAAACATCCCGACTGAGCCGGGCATTTCCGTCAAAGAGGCTCGTCGAATCCCACCAGGACCGGTTCGTTGACCAACGTGACGCCGAACTTCATCCTGACGGCATCGCGGATTTCGCGGGCCAGCACGACAACGTCCTGCGCGGTGGCGGCCCCGGCGTTCGTCAAGGCCAGCGTGTGCTTGCTGGAGATGGCGGCTCCACCCCGACGGTGGCCACGGGAAAAACCGGCGGCTTCGATCAGACGGGCGGCGGCCACCTTCACGAACCCTTCTCCCGCCGGATAGAGCGGCAGCGGTGCCGGCACGATTCCGGCCAGTCGATCGGCCTCATCCCTCGAGACGCGCGGGTTCTTGAAGAAGGATCCGGCGCTTCGGCAGTCCGGATCACCATCGACCAGCAGCATCCCCTTTTGTCGGCGGATTTCGCGAACGGCCTGGCTTACCCCGGTCAACGACGGCGGGGTGGCACGATCGGCAAAGACCTCGCTGACATCGCGATAGGTCAGCGTGGGCAACGCATGGACCGGCAAGGCGAACACGACCGACAGGACCACCCAGCGATCCAGGTCGACCGTGTTGAATCGGCTTTCGCGATAGCGAAAACCACATTCGGCATTTTCCAGAACGACTATCTCCCCCGTCTCGCGATCAAGGGTGCGGACCTGGTGGATGATCGACGACACCTCCTGACCGTAGGCGCCGACGTTCTGGACCGGCGTGCCACCCACAGTGCCGGGAATTCCGGCCAGGCATTCGAGGCCGCCTAAGTCGTGCGCCACCGCCCAGGCCACGAAGGCGTCCCAGTCCTCCCCCGCTCCGGATTCAACGAAGCGTAACTGCGGATGGTCGGCCACCTCGGGAAAACGAAGGCACGGATCGATGCTGCCGGCCGGGCCACGTCCGATCAGGGCCATGCGCAGGACGAGGCCGTCGAAGCCGCTGTCGGAAACGAGGAGATTGCTGCCGCCACCCAGCAGGAAAACGGGCCAGCCATTCATGCGCGCCTGTTCGAGGCCGGCCCGGACGGCGTCGGCGGATTCGGCGTTCAGGAAACGCCGGGCCGGGCCACCGATCCCGAACGTGGTCAGCGGAGCCAGCGGCATGTTATCACGGATCTCGATGTTCACGGATCACTCCCCGCTTCGATGCGGCGATAACCGCCGCGGTAGTAGAGCAACGGTTCTCCATCGGCCACATCGATCGACTCGACCTCGCCGATGAAAAGGATGTGATCGCCGGCGTCAACGGCCTGCGTGACGCGGCAGCCAAGTAGAGCCAGGGCGCCCGGCAGCCACGGAAGGCCGTGGTCATCCTGCCGTGGGGTGAGGCCGGTGAATGGATCATCTCCGACGATTCGCTCGCTGAATCGGCGGGAGAGAGGCTCCTGATCGCTTGCCAGGAGATGCACGTTGAAGCGGCCGCGACCACGGATGGCCGGGCCGGAGTCGTTGTCACGGCCGATGGCGATGACGACCAGGGGAGGATCAAGCGACACGGACGAGAAGGCGCTGACCGTAAGGCCGTTGGGACAACCGGCGGCGTCCACTGAGGTCACAACGGTGACGCCGGAGGCAAAGCGGCCCAGGGCCGCCCGGAAGAGGCTGGAGGTCGTTGGCATGATTATGGCGAGACCATAGGCGCGGCCGGTGAGCGAATCAACCGGGGGATGGGGCTGCCGGGCTGGGCTACAATCAGGTCATGGAGAAGCGACTGAAGTCAAAGATCGAATCGACTGGTGCCGACCGCATCCGCCGCCATATCTTCCTGTGTTGCGACCAGTCGAAGCCGAAGTGCTGCAGTTACAAGCAGGGCATGGCCTCCTGGGAGTTCTTGAAGGGTCGCCTGAAGGAGTTGGGGCTGTCCGGCGGGGGAGGGGTCTTTCGCACGAAGGCCAACTGCCTCCTGATCTGCGCATCGGGGCCGGTGGCCGTGGTCTACCCCGAGGGAACCTGGTATCGGGAGTGCACACCCCGGGTTCTGGAGCAGATCATTCAGGAGCATCTGATCGGGGGCCGGCCCGTCGACGAGTATGTGTTTCTGACGAATCCGCTCTAATCGGTGGTCAAGAGTTGTTCAACCTGCTTGATGATTTCGTCCACATCGGCCAGGTCGGCACGGGTCAGGTCGGCGCCCGCCTCGGCCATGGCGGCCAGCGGAACGCCACCTGTTCCGACGCCGAGTGTTCGGAAACCGTTGACCCGCCCGCAGGCAATGTCATGCACCGTGTCCCCGATGACCAGGACCTGCCCCGGGTCAATTGAGCGGCCGAGGAGCACCTCGAACCGTTGGCGGGCCATGGCGGCAATGACGCCGCGGTCCGGCGAATCGCTGCCGAAACCGCCAACAGGGAAGTAGCGGTTCAGGTCGAATGCGCGGAGTTTGATCCGCGCGCCCGGCTCGATGTTGCCCGTCAGCAGGCCCAGGCCAATGCCGGGAATTGCCTCCAGCCGATCCAGCAGTTGGGGGATGCCGGGGCAGAGCCGCGGTCCGGGCTCGAGACTCCGGCGATCCAGGTGACGCAGGTAGGTTTCGTACAGGCGTTCGAGGCCGGCTTCGAAGTCGTTGTCGCTGACGCCCGCCTCGCGGGCCACATCGCGGACAATTGCCGGATCGGTTCGACCGTTGAACGCGACCCGTTTCATGGCCATGGCCAGATGGTCGCCGTCCAGCTTGAAGACCTCCCGGAATGCGATCCCAAGGCTTCGACTGCCGGCGCCGCCGGTGAGAATCGTGCCGTCGATGTCGAAGAGGAGGATTTTCAACGGGGGCGTGGCGTAATCAGGAGTTGGCCGGCTCCGCGGCCGTTTGATCGGCGGCGGCATCCTCGGCGACGGAGAATGACTGTCCGCAACCACAGGTGGAGCTGGCCTTCGGATTATTGAACTGGAATCCGGAGCCGTACAGCGATTCGGTGTAGTCGATTTCCGTGTCGCCGACGAATGGGCGAGAGAGCTTGTCCACGACGACGGTCAGGTCGTTGAATTCATACGACTTGTCGCCCGGCTTGATCTCTTTCTCGAATGTCAGGTTGTAGTTGAAGCCGGAACAACCGCCGCCGGTGACCCCCAGGCGGAGATGGACATCGCCCAGGTTGTTGTCCTGAATGAGTTTGCGAACGTGAACCTTGGCCCGATCGGTAATGGTGATCAACGTGGTTACCTCCAGCCACAGAGTATAGCAAGTCGATGAGATCGTCTCGACGGTT
>JAWXBZ010000247.1:0-9121 GCA_034440375.1 Candidatus Eiseniibacteriota bacterium | reverse complement strand
TCCTAGGATTCCCGCTCGCCATTCGCCCCCAAACCAGGCCGAAACGGCGCCCCACCCCCAAAATCCACCCAGCGTGGCGGCTTAGCTCAGTTGGTTAGAGCAGCGGAATCATAATCCGCGTGTCCGGGGTTCGAATCCCTGAGCCGCCACCAATTACACCGAGCGATTTAACCACTTCACTTTTCCGCAGAAAGCCCAACTCCGAACGTCTCTACGGCCAAGAGGCGAATCAGTTGGACTGGCACGAGTTCGGGCCTGCCAGGATAATTGTCAGGAGGTGGAGCCATGCTCGACCATGAGATTGTTTCCGACCCCAATTTGATGATGGGGAAGCCCGTCGTCGCCGGGACCCGTATTACCGTCGACTTGATCCTGGACAAGCTTGGAAGCGGTGAGTCCATTGAGGCAATCCTCGCGTCGCACCCCCGCCTGACCCGTGATGGGCTTCTCGCTGCCCTGAGGTTTGCGGCGCAAGCACTCCGGTCCGAGGTGGTGTTTCCGGTGGTCGCAAAATCGGCATGAACCTGGTTGCCGATGAAGGGGTCGATCGTCAAATCGTCGACCGGCGATCCTGCCGCTCGATGAGAAAGTGAAAAACGGCGCGGTCATGCCAGAAATCGTACCGTTGTGGATCGAGGCCCACGGCAGTGATGTCGCCCACAATCCAGTGGACTGCCGAGGCGCGGGGGCCCAGCCGCCCCTTCGCGGACTCGATGGCCGATGCCGAAAGGTCCAGAACGGTCACGTCGGTATGGCCGCGGTCCAGAAGATCATCGACCAGGGTGGAGGCACCTCCGCCAACGTCGATGATGGCGGCATTGAGCGGCAGTTTCGCGGCGTCAAGCAGATCGAGGGAAAGGGCCAGATGAGGGGTATACCAGCTCACCTTGTCGACCGGCTTGGTCGTGTAAATCTTTTCCCAGTGATCCCCGCCTTTCATCGGCGACCTCCTTTCTCTTGAGTGATGAATCGCCAAACCCCAATCCCGTTGGGGTGCCCGGTACCCACGTTGGACTTCTGCTCCGATTGACCGGGAGCTTGGGATTCTGCATCACAGGAGTCCGTCCGCACGTTCAAGCTTAACGCTGAGGGGTTGTGCTGGATTCTTCCTACACAGCGTTCCGTTCCCAACATTCTGCCTCGAGCAGACAAGGTGCTGCAAATAAACGACTTAGAGCCTTGATCCGACCATCACCCCGCACTAACCGCGGTCTTGCTACCATGTGCCCCTGCAATCTGAGTCTGCGCGAAAGCAACACGGCAATGAGGAGAATTGGCACATGCGCCTTCGCCTACTGGTCGTCATCTCGGCGGTCCTTGTTGCATCCGTGTCGGCCGCCGCGTTCGTGGCCGCCCAATCCACCGGTGCAAATACCTCTCCCTGGACGCCGTTACATTATTTCTTGGGCTCGTGGACCGGCGAAGGCCACGGCGAACCGGGAGTTTCGACAGTTGAACGTGAATATGCGCCCGCCCTCAACGACCGCTTCATCGAAGTAAAGAACCGCTCAACCTACCTGCCTCAAGAAAAGAACTCCAAGGGTGAAGTACACGAGGATCGAGGATTCATCAGCTGGGATCGGGCGCGGAAGCGCTTCGTATTCCGGCAGTTCCATATTGAAGGTTTCGTGAATCAATACCTGGCCGACAGTGTTTCCGCGTCACCGGACTCGATCGAGTTCACGTCCGAGGCGATCGAGAACATTCCGGCCGGCTTTCGAGCCCGAGAGACCTATCGGATATTGGGGCCAGATGAGTTTGTCGAACGATTCGAGATGGCTGAGCCGAACGGCCCCTTCGCGCTCTACTCGAAGTCACGATTCAAACGAAAGAAATGACGCGGTCCCGTTTCCACGAGAATCCCCAGGAAATGCTCAGGCTTAGGACGAAGCATGATCCCGGATGATCCGGTCAGGCAGCTGACGGACCGCTACGATCGAGAGGCCGTACCCTATCGAGACCTATGGGCCCCGATCTTGAAAGCGGCCTCATCACGGCTTCTCCAGGAAATCCCGACACCGGAAATTCGCCGTGTGCTTGACCTTGGCTCCGGGGTCGGAGCCTTGATTCCAGACATCGCCAAACGATTTCCAGGAGCACGAATCCTGGGAGTGGATCGCGCGCAGGGCATGCTGCGCCTATCCGTTCATGGATACCCGCGCGCTGTCATGGATGCCACTCAGCTTGCGATTCCCACGCACAGCGTAGACTTGGTGATCATCGCGTTCGTGCTCTTTCACGTGAGCGACCCCGAACAGGCGTTGAGTGAGATCCGGAGAGTCCTCCGTCCGGGTGGGCTTGTCGGTTGCATCACGTGGGGACAGGAACTCGAGTCGCCTGCCTTCCGCATCTGGACCGAATGCCTGGATGCCCATGGGGCAGCCGAGATTGACCCGTCCGCTGCGGCACAGCACGACCGTTTCAACACGTCGGAAAAGCTGAAGCGCCTATTCGAGGACGGAGGCTTCTCGTCTGTTCGTTCCTGGGAGGAAGAGCGGGTTCCGATGATCGAGCGGGAGCATCTTCTTAGCCTGAGAACACAAATGGGATCTTCGAAACCCCGCTTCGACAGTCTCTCGCCAGAAAACCAGAGAGCCTGCCTGGCTGAAGCAACCCGGAGGATGGATCGTCTCTCGTCAGAAAACTTTGTGGCACGGGGGAGGACTGTTCACACTGTGGCCAGTGCATAGACAATGCCGTTTCGGCTGGCTCTACTTGATGTCCGACTTGTCCAGCGCGAACGCCTGAACAACGCCCGACAGAGCCCCGACATACAGGGTCCCATCCGAGGAAAATCTCAGACCACGAGGAATCCCTGCGACTGGCCGCCGCCAGCGGACCGAGCCATCAGCCTGGTCAAACGCGCAGAGACCTATCTCGGCGTTTCCGACAAAGATGACAGAGCCGACGACGAGGGGACGATACGTCGACCATTCCTGTTCCGACTCTTGCGTCCATATGACACTCCCGCTTCCTACGTCCAAGGCGAGCAGCTTCGCCGTTTCCCCATTGACCAGCAAAAACAAGCGGGGCCCGCTCGGCACTGGAGTGCCATACGGATAACCACCCAACGGCACGCGCTTCGTGACCGTACCGGAGTCAGCGTCAATCCAATTCAGGAAGCCGTCTATCGTCCCAACGAGTACGCTGTTTTCCGCGACGACCAACGTTGCGTTCGGGCAATCGGCGAGCTCTAATCGTCCTATTTGCAAGCACTTAAATGCGGAAGTGCTGCGCAATCGCCGGATTACCAAGATCGGGCACTTCAGAGTTCGAACGCCTGATCCGCCACAATTACAATCCTTGAGCGGTCTCAGGCGGCTCGGCTTGTCGGTGATAGACTAGATGTCATGAGGCGGCTGGCGGATGTTTTTGGTGTCATCGAGTCGCTGAAAGCGGATGAACTCATTGTCGAACTGATCGACGAATGGCGTGCCAAATGGGCATCCCGATGAGTACCACCCGCCCGGATCCGGCTGAGATTGCCCGGATCTTTGATGCGAAGCAGGAGTGGCATCGTCGGCAGGCTGCGCTGAGTCCGGTGGAAAAGGTACGGATCCTCCTGCGACTTCAGCACGAAGATTACCCGCTGATCCGACGTCATCGAACGCTGATGCCCTGGGAGAGACCGTGGAATGTCGAGCCATAGGCTCTGGTTATTGCCTGAAGGCGCGCCAGGAGCGCAGTTTCGTTCGGATCAACGATCACCCGGATCGCCCAGCACCGGCTTGATGTCGATCACCGGTGTCCCGTCGATTGCCTCCAGCGCGGCAACCCGGAACCGAAGCCCGTCCTTGATCTCCAGCAGATGCACGCAATGCAGGCCGATAGGGTTCGGCCGGTCCGGCGATCGCGTGGCGAAGACCCCGGTCAGCGCATTCCGCCGGTCGCCGCGCGGATAGACCTGGAGCACCTCGCGCCGGCTCTCGTGGAGCCAGGTCAGAAGAATGATGTCGTCGCCGGCCTGCATTCCCAGCATGGCGTCGGCGAAGGCGGGATCGATCTCCACCCAGGCTTCCGGGGCGCCCTCAGCGGATTGCCGCGGAGCGTCTTTGCGGGATATCAAAGGGGAGCGAACGAAGCCGATGGGGCGGAATGAGAGCGGAACGATGAACGGACTCTGGTCTGTCATATCAATCCCGACTCCGGAAAGCGTGGCACCCGGTTGAGCGGTTCAGAGGACCGCGCCCGCCGGAAGCCCTGGGCTCCGGAAGGCACGTGGGCACGTGCGCGAGGTTGAGTCTATCGACAATCGCGAGTTTCCGCGCGTCCCGGAGAAGCTAGTCGAGGTCAATCCGTTCGACGTCGGCCCACGCCACGTAGGTCTTCAGCGTCTCACGCGACCAGATCAGGACACCGTCGTTGTCGTCGCTGATGTCCTTTCCCCCGCGCATGTCGATCTGGACGCCGCCGCGGAGAGCGACCAGGCTGCCGCGCTGCCGAGGCTCGATGGATCGAACGGAAACGAGCGGGATCAGGTAGTCGATATCCGCGTGGCTGCCGTTCAGAAACTCCCAGGAATGGGCTTCGTCGAGATCGATGACGATTCGTCCGGTATGGACTCCCCCGTCCCTGTCTCGAACCGTTCCGCGGAGTTCGTGCGATGCGGGATAGTCCCCGTAGGCGCGGCCGGAATCCTGGCTGTGACGAAACGTCACCTGCTCGAATGCGTTCCAGCCGATCTTCACGCGGCCGTAGCGCGGGTCCTCGACGAGGATGCCGCGGATCGATTCGTCTACATCGTTCGAGCCAAAGAGCGTCAACTCGCGGCCGTCCGTCAGCTTGACGCGGGAGTGTGAGCCCTCCCGGGCGATCGAGCTGACCTTCCCGAACGGGATCGACATCTTGCCGTCCTCCGATTCACCGTCGAGCTTGTCGGTGGAAAGGCATTC
Organism: Candidatus Eiseniibacteriota bacterium; assembly: GCA_034440375.1. Lineage (GTDB taxonomy): Bacteria > Eisenbacteria > RBG-16-71-46 > JABDJR01 > JAWXBZ01 > JAWXBZ01. Next base: position 4,229 of record JAWXBZ010000247.1, on the reverse strand, counting down.
GTCGCTGTCCCACTGGATGAACCCGGAGAACTCGCCGGCTTCCGTCACGACGCTACCTGCGAGGCGTGACCCGGCCACGTCGACGTTCGGAGGTGTGGACCTGAAGGTGAACTTGTCGATGCGCTCCCAGGGCACCTGAATCTCGCCCAAACTCTCGGTCCTGATCGTGACTTCCACCCCGATGTCATTCGATCCACCATCCACGCGCTCGACGGTCCCGTCTTTCATGCGGATGTCCGCGCGGTCGTTTCCGGCCGGCTCGATCGAGGCGATATCACCGAAGCGGGCCACGAACTGTCGGGACCTGTAGTCGCCGTCCCACGTGACGTCGACGTCCTTTCCGAACATTTCGATGTTCATCTTCTTCTTGCGGAGCCGCGCACTGTCCGGAAGGTACTTCCAGTACGGGAGGTCTCCCTTCACCGAGTTGAAGTGATCGTCCCAGAAGCTCTCCTGCTCCCCCCAGCGGATCACCCCCGTGTATTCCTGGCCGGAGCGGGTCGTCACCGTCCCGTAGAGAAAACCCTGCAGCGGATGGCCATCCGCCGTCCCGGCGACCAGGGAACCCGCCACCGTCAAAAGCGCCCACAGAGGCCGTCTCGTCACGACTCGACCTCCCGTTCGTTCCACTCGCCGCCCGTTTCTCCGTGTTCGTTCTCGCTCGACGTCGATTCCTCGCTCAGCCTCGCGATCCCCGTCGCCTGGTTGACGTCGGCCATGACCTGAAGCATCGCCGTGTGGTAGCGCCGGTCGGCCCTCAGAATCTCCGATGTCAGTTCGATGAACCGGTCGTCGCTCATTGCCCCTTTCGATTCCTCGAGGCTCAACTGGATCGGCCCCGATTCCTCAGGCCCCGCCTCGATCGGCTGTGAATCCTGGAGTGGTGGGAATCGGAACTGCGCGACCTGCCAGACCAGGACCGCCACCAGGATGCCCGCCGCCGCCCGAACTCCCCAGGCGGGCATCATCGGGCGCCGCTGCGCTCGCGACTCGATCCGCTGCCAGATTTTGTCCGTGAGTATCGCGGGGACGGGCGAGGCCGACAACGCATCACCGAGCGAACGCGCCTGGCGGTAGAAGCACCGGCAGGTCTCGCAGATCCCCAGATGGTCGAGCAGTGTGACGGTTTCGTCCCGGTTCAACTCGTCATCGACGAATGCCGACGCGAGCATTTCGAATTCTTCGAAGATATTCATGGTTGCTTCTCCGAGAGAGCAGGTCCCAGCACCGCGATGACCTTCTGACGCGCCCGGTACACGTCCATGCGGACCCGGCTCAACGGCCATCCCTGCAAGTCCCCGATTTCCTTGTAGCTCCGCTGTTCGAATACCGCCAGGCGAAACGCCTGGGCCAACGCGACCGGAAGCGTCTCCAGCACCTCTCACACGCGGCCGCTGAGGCCAGATACGTGCGCCTCCTCCTCCGGGGACGGACTCGCGTCCACCGCCTCCCATTTTCCGGCCGACGACTCATCCACCAGGTCCAGGAGGAGGAGATGGCGTTTCCGTCGGCCTTTGTCGATCATCGCGCGGTAGGCAATGCTCATGAGGTACGACTTCACGCGTGAATCGTCCCGCAGGGCCGATCCGCCCCGGATCGCGCGGATGAAGGTCTCCTGAAGCAAATCCTCCGCATCCTCCCGTTTTCTGACGCGATTGGTGAGAGGAGCGAGCACGGCTCCGCCATGCTCCTTGTAGGCTTCCTTCCAGAAGGTCAGGGGTACCCCTCTTTCCTCAACCAGGTCAGGCTCCCGGGTGCCGTGCGGCTGGGACGGGGTTAATCCGAGTATTGTTACAGGGGATTGAGGCGTACCTGGGTCGGGGTGAATTCGGTTGACAATGCGATTGCGGTAGTGACAGGCTTATGGCGTCGGCGTCCGCATAATGTCGACTACGGGGCTCGATAGTCGGAAGAGCCCACTCAGCTTGCGCGGACTCTTCCCGACCAGCCGCCCGGAGGCTCTCCCATGGCCGCCCATCCGCCTGGCGGGCGCTTGTCGGCGCTCGCCCACCGTGCCTTTCCGATCTTCCTCTGGCTGGTTCTGACAGCCGGGCCGTCGTACGCGCTGGGTACGCCGACGATGGTTCGGGATATCAGAACGGGCTTTGACGACAGCTTTCCAAAATCGCTCCTCCCGTTGGGCAACAGCCTGTTCTGCAGCGCCAGGACCTCGTCGAACGGAATCGAGCCATGGGTTAGCGACGCAACAGGTGCTGGCACGGTACTCCTCAAGGACGTGTGTGCGGGCACCTGCTCCGCAATATTTGACGGCGCCAGCCAGTTCCCCAACGCCGTGGCGGTGGGCTCGATCGTCTACTTCGCCGCGGACGACGGAATGGGCATGCGGTTGTGGCGGACGGACGGTACAACTCTGGGTACCACGCTGGTTTCCACGGGGGCCGCTACGGTCGGCGACCTCGAGAGGGTCGGCGGGACGGTTTTCTTCTCCGGAGTGCCGACCGGATTCAGTACCTCGGAACGGTCCTGGTCAAGGACATCGCGCCTGGCCCCGGTGACGGACTCGCCAGCGGCTCGCCTCTCGTCGCCATCGGAAACACGGTCTATTTTGCCGCAATCGATGGCGCCTTCGGCCGCGAACTCTGGAAGAGTGATGGAACCGCCGTCGGCACTGTCATGGTCAAGGACATCTTTACGGGTTCCGGCAACTTCGGGAACTCCAATCCGGCCGGGCTCGCGAACGTGAACGGAAAGCTCTTCTTCCGGGCGGCGTCCAGCGGTTCCAGCGGCACGCAGCCCTGGACGAGCGATGGAACCATGATGGGCACGGTTCAGGTCGGCGTCATGAACCCGGGAGGCGGAAGTTCCCAGGCGAACAATTTCACCAAGGTCGGGAGCAACATTTTCCTGACCGGGACCGACGGAGTGAACGGCATCGAGTTGTGGGTCATCGCCGACGACGTGTCGGGGGTCGAAGATGGAGTCGAAGGCGATGCAAGGCCGATCACGCTCTTGCAGAACTACCCCAACCCGGCTGGCTCGAGGACGCAGATCGCTTACTCCCTTGCGGCCGACCAGGATGTGCGGATTGGGATCTACGACGTGAGTGGACGCCTGGTGCAGACGCTGGTGAACCAGTGGCAGCCGGCCGGGACACACCGAATCGACATGAGCTTCAGCGGACTACCGGATGGCGCGTATTTCTATCGTTTGGAAACCGCGTCCGGCGTGAAGCAGAAGAAGATGCTCTTGATCCGCTGAACGCCGGCGTCAGAGCCAGCCGGTAGCATGAGCCGGGCTTGAGGACGAAACAGGCTGATCGTGAACTCTTTTTGCTGCTGATCTCCAATGGAAACAGCCGGCCTGAAGAGACCGACAATTAGCAAGGAAACGGCACGCCGCGGAACACGGCAGCCACTGGGGCAACGCATGATGACCCTCCGAATCGCAGTGGTCCCTTCCACAATCCCAAGGAAACAGTAAACTTGCCGGCCGGACCGCCATCGCGTCCGGGAGCCGGCATCACCCCTGAACATGAGGAGATCACCATGGCGGCCTACGTCTGTGAAAAGTGCGGCATGAGCATCGGCATGATGACCTGCGGCAAGTGCGGCAAGGAGCTGAAGCACAGCACCCTGACGAAGCCCGACGGCACGACGGTCCACATTTCGGAATGCCCCGAGGGACACGGCAAGGTGAAGTCGCCGATGTGCTGCGGGCAGGACATGAGCTGCCCGGTCTAGGCGGGGGATCTTGGGCGATGAGTCCGGTGAGCAAGGCAAAGCCGAAGTCGAAAACTACCCCGCGCGCGAGCAAGGCCCGATCATCCGCCACCGAGTCCAAGGGGTCCTCCAAGACGGGCGCCGGCGACTCGGGAGACTGGCGCGGCGGAGCCCTGGCTCGCATGCGTGCGCTGATCCTCGAAGCCGACCCGAAGATGATCGAGGAAGTGAAGTGGCGAAAGCCATCGAACATGGCCGGGGTTCCGGTCTGGTCGCATGACGGGATCGTCTGCACCGGAGAGACATACAAGCAGGTCGTGAAGCTCACGTTCGCCAGGGGGGCGGGCCTCCCCGATCCCTCGGGCCTCTTCAATTCCAGCCTGGAAGGCAATACACGGCGGGCGATCGACATCCGCGAAGGCGAGAAGGTCGACGCCCGCGCGTTCAAGGCGCTCGTGAAGGCGGCGGCGGCCCATAACGGCCTGACGGCAAAGAAGCGGTAGACCGACCTTCTTCCACGGCGCGTCCCTGAAACCGCTCCCGCCCGGA
>JAWXBZ010000246.1:0-10695 GCA_034440375.1 Candidatus Eiseniibacteriota bacterium | reverse complement strand
GCTCATTCGAGAAATCGAATCGGGCCTCGCCCACGGCTTTTTCGACTATAGGTTGCACTGCGAACTGACCAAAGGCTCCAAGCGTTGCCTCACCATTCAGGCGGGCAAGAGCCATCAGTTCGTAATTCCCGAAGAGGAAGTCAGCTAGCTCGATCCGATTTCGGTGATCCCTGTGATTGGGGCGCCTTTCAACAAGACAGTTTAGGTCACCGACTATCGGTGTGATTCCGAAGCCGAAGACCAGAAAGGGTTGTGGTCAATGACCCCGACTCGGTCTTCGGCTTCCTCGTTTGCAAGCGAACCGCTGCAACGACTTGAATCCGAACGTGGAACTCCTGCGCCGCAACATCTTGCGAAACAAATCGAGCGGCTTCCGGCCAGCACGCAAAACCTGATGGTCGAAGTAATGCTGCTGCTTCGGGCATGGGAGCGTGCTAACCCTCCATGCTCGTGCGGCGAGTGTGGCTGTGCTGGGGAATGCGATTCATCGGGGGTGGTCAATGAATCCTGACCTCCGTGAGTACAAGCAACCTGTGACAACTGACAAAACCGTGGTGCGCGCCCCTCTCCTCTCTCAGGACCCAACCGCGGACCCACGCGCACGCCTCATTGAAGCTCCGGCCATTCCGATTCCGGCCGAGGATGCGCCCTCTGAGGTTTGGGCCAGGTATTACACCCAAGCATTGGGCTGGGCTCTGACACCGATTCCGCGCGGCGTGAAGGGGCCGATCGGGGTCGGATGGAACCAGCCGCGATCGCAGGCGAACCCCACTGGCTTTGTCACCGACCCGGACCAGGCCGAGAGGGTCTGGCGCAACGACCAGAACATGGGAGTGGTCCTCGGACCTTCACGACTGGTGTCGCTGGACGTCGATTACACAGAAGGTGCCCGGGTGGCCTTCGCGGCTGTCGGGCTCGATCTCGAAGCCTTGTTGACCCTGAGCATCCGAATTGAAGGAAATCCAGCCAGAGCCAAGATCCTGTTTCGACTCCCTGATGGAGTTGAACTCCCGACTCGAAAGCTCACTTGGCCCCCTAAACGTGCAGGCGAGAAGGCCGTGCCCATCGTCGAACTCCGAGCCGGGCCGCTCCAGGATGTCTTGCCGCCCAGCGGCCACCCGTCGACAAAGCGGCCCTACCGCTGGCTTCGGGCGCCTTGGGATGCCGCCATCACGGAGCCGCCATCGGAGCTTCTTGCTCTCTGGCGTGACTGGACGACGCATCACCGAACCCTGCTTCGGGCGTGCCCCTGGAATCCGAATGGCGACACCTTGCCCGGAGACATTTCGGCTGCGGCTCGAGGATTTCGTGGTGAGCAGGGCGACGTGGTGTCGGAACTCCGCAAGGTCGTTGGCTTGGAACCTCTCCTGAGAGATCTCGGCGCGAAGCCCTCTGGTGGCCGCAGGTGGCTCTGCCCCTTTCACCCCGATGGGTCGCCGTCGTTCTGGATTTACGAGGCACCGGACGGGACTAGGTTGTGGGTGGACGGCCACGGGTCAGGGCCGGTCGGAGTCGAGAATGCCAAAGGACAAACGGTGGGGGATGTCATCGACCTCTATCGATTCCGTCATAGCGTGGGTTTCACGGAGGCGGTGTCGGCTTTGGCCCGTGAGGCGGGGCTTAGCCAGCCCATGGTGGCTTCCGGGGCGTCACGGAATGGGACTTCAGGCAGGCAGCCGTCCTCGCCGACAGGTCCCGATCGGTTTCGGTTGACCGACTACGGCAACGCCGAGCGCCTGGTCTCTCGTCACGGGGAAGACCTCCGGTACTGCCATCCTGCCAAGCATTGGTACGCCTGGGACGGACGGCGCTGGCGATTCGACGACACGGGCGAAGTCGAGCGGCGTGCCAAGGAGTCCGTTCGGAGTATCTACGCCGAATTGGCGAATGTCACCGACATGGAGGAGGCCAAGGCGCTCTTCAAGCACTCACAGTCCTCTGAGCGGGAACCCCGCATTCGCGCTGCCATTGATTTGGCCAAGTCGGAGCCTGGGATTTACGTGTTGCCTGCGGACTTGGACAAGGACGCACTGCTGCTGAACATCGAAAACGGCACCCTGGACCTTCGTCTTCCCAGCGGGGGGCCTCTGAGGCTCCACAGTCGGGAGGACTTGCTGACCTGTCTGGCCCCGGTGGCGTTCGACCCAATCGCCGAGTGCCCAACCTTCATCAAGTTCATCAACTACGCAATGGGTCAAGACCAGGAGCTCGTGGCGTACCTACAGCGCGTCATCGGGTACTGCCTGACGGGAAGCGATGTCGAGCAGGCTCTGTTCATTTTCTACGGCCTTGGCGAGAACGGAAAGTCGACGCTTCTGCGGCTCCTGCTCTATCTCATGGGCGACTATGCCATGCAGGCGCCCCCCGACCTGCTCCTCGTCCAACGCAAGGACTGCCACCCGACAGGCGTGGCCGATCTCAAGGGGAAGCGGCTCGTTACAGGGATTGAAACCGAGGCCGGGGCGCATCTGGCGGAGGCGCTGGTGAAGCAGCTGACCGGCGGCGACAAGATCCGGGCGCGGCGCCTGTACCAGAACTACTTCGAGTTCGATCCGACCCACAAGGTCATCCTGGCGGTCAATCATCGACCGGTGGTCCGCGGGAGTGACCACGCCATCTGGAGGCGCATTCACCTGATCCCGTTCACGGTCAAGGTTGCGCCGGAAGATAAGGACCCTGGCCTCCTGGCGAAGCTGAAGGAAGAAGCCCCGGGAATCCTTCGATGGGCGCTGGCGGGCTGTGCCGAGTGGCAGGACATAGGCGGTCTCGCGCCGCCGGCCGCCGTTCTGGCCGCTACGGACGACTACCGTCGGGAGATGGATGCACTGGGTGGCTTCATCGACGAGATGTGCGTGATCGATCCGAAAGTCCGGGTGCTCGCCACCGCGCTCTACCAGACCTATGCGAAAACCTGCCGCGACGCAAGGGAGGAACCAGTTAGCCAGACCGAATTCGGCACGCAGCTGACCGAGCGCGGATTTGCCAGCGAGAGGAAGGGCGGGAAGGTGTGGCGAATCGGGCTCGGCCTCGGGGCCAATGATGGCGAGGGGGACACATGAGAGCTTACGGCATCGCACAAGGCCCGTATCTGATTTTTGTAAAGGGAGATACGAGGGCACGTCCCGGGACTCGCAGTGGTCAAGCAGGACAGTTAGGACAGTTATCCGTAACTTCCTCACGTGAGAGGGGAATATAGAAAAGATTAGCTAGGACTGTCCTAACTGTCCTGTCTACGCGGACGGGCGATCTGAAACCGAGCCGGAATCCCAAAGAGGGAAGTTGATCAATCTCTATCATAAGGAACTGCGCACAAAAATGAGACATAGCATAAGCAAAACTAATTATAAAAATTCGGTGCCACAAAGCCGACCGACCCCCCAGGCGATCCCCGAGAGGTCGATCAAGCAGATCTGGTCTGGCGATCAGGCGTCCGTGGCCATCACCCCCTTCAAGATCGTCGCCACCAGCGCCTCGTCCCGATTCGCCGCCGCCAGGGCGATGGCCCGGACGAACTTCGATGCCTTGGCCGGTCCGGCGGCGGCGTGGATCGCGTCGCGTTCGGCCGGCGTCAGGCGGAAGGCGAAGACGACCAGGTCTTCCACCGGCGTCTTCCGGGCCTTCGGCGCCTTTTCGGCCTTGGCCACCTTGGCCTCGGCCTTCTTGCTGGCCGTCGTCACGGTCACCGGTTCGGCGGCATCCGTGACGGGGGTGGCCACCGGGTTCTTCGGACTCTTCGACTTGGACATGGCGATCTCCTTTGGGTGTGAGTGGTGAACGACGTTCATCAGGTCTCCGAGGTTGTTTGGCCCCATCTCGGCATGGGGAATCCCGATTGGCCACCAGCGGGCGTTGTAGCTGATGTGACCGACGATCCGATTGCGATCGCGAATGACCGCGCCTTTTTTCGGGTGGGCGATGTAGAACTCCGTGCCGCCGATCTGCTTGGACAGGTCGCGGACCCTGATCTGGCCCTCATGGATCGAGGCGATCGAGATCCGCTGGCGAGTGAGCGAGAGGGTCAGCATTCGTCAACTCGCGTATTCGCCGCGATAAAGCAGCCGATCGGCGATTGCCTTCAGTTCATCCCGGAGCCGGTTCGCATCCCCGACATGTCCCCAGTGGACGTTTTCCGGGTCGATGCTCAGGTGGTCCTCGAGCATTTCCTGGATCGATTCCATGTCGACCCGCGCGGCCTCGATTGCGGCGGCGAAGGCGTCGGTGGCGGTCGGGTTCTTCATGGTGACCTCCGATTCGTGCCGGGCACCATGCTCGGCACAACACCATTCACGCGCTGCACGGGGACAAGCTCAAGAGAATTGCGCTTCAGGATGTCGATTGTTGGGGGAATGGGACCGGACGAAATCTGTCCGCTGGGAGGAGGAGTGATATGCCTGTGATGACGCGGCAGCCAAGGAGCAGAAAGCTCAGTTTCTGGAGCAGTTTGCCACCATTTTTGGGCGGGAAACGGAAGCTTGCACCCCTGATCTTCAGGGAAATCGACCGACTGATTCCGCGGCGCCACTGGAATGGGTTGACCTTTTACGACGCGTTCTTGGGAGGTGGCAGTGCCAGCCTGTTCGCAAAAATGCAGTCATTCAATGTCATCTGCACCGACATCGCGGAACGCTCAATCATCGTGGGAAAGGCTCTCATCGAGAATTCACGGGTTCGACTTCGGTGGGAGGACATCGTCCGGCTTGCTGCCGACGACAACGCAAGTCCTGGCCTGATCGAGTCCGAGATGACCCCAAACATTTTCACGAGAAGCCAGGGTCGATTTCTGGACCGCGCATTTCGAATCGCCGGGGAGACGGCGGACGAATCGAAGGCAGCCCTCATCAAACTGCTGGCCATTCGCACCGCTCTTCTCTGCCATCCGATGAGCCAAGTCAGAAGCGGGACGATGCACCGAGTGTCGACGGGCGAATTCGAATCGATCACCGAAAGTTGTGTCGGCCACTTCGTTTCCGGCATGCGGTTGACACGGCCAGAACGACTGTGGGCGCTGGCACAAGCCATCAACGGAGGTGTCTGTGAGGGGAGGGGTCGGGTAATCAAACAGAGCACGTTTGAGGCACTGCCCGAGATCGACGCAGCCGTCATGTATGCCGATCCGCCGTACGAGCAATCGATGGCATACGAGCGCGAGTACAAGGTCATCGACAAGATGGTCGAGGGGCTGACGCGCTCCCCCAGCCCATTCTCGCTCAAGGGCGGAGCGGCTCATATCGACACGTTGCTTGAGGCAGCCTCGCATGTTCCCGTCGTGATTGTCAGTTTCGGAAATGTAGCGACGACTGCCGGTGATCTCGAAGCCAAGATGTTGCGACTGGGCCGAAAAGCCCGAACCCTTGAAATCCAATATCAGCACATGCCGGCAGTTGCGACGGCTGAGAAGAAAGAGAAGAACCGCGAGCTCTTGGTAATTGGCTGGGATGAGGCGGCAGTCGCTGGCCTCGTGGATGGGAGGAAACATGTCGAACGACAAGTCCACTGAATCGAAGGCGGCGCATCTGGGGGCCAAGCTGGTCCCGATCGCCGACCTGGTGCCGCACCCGTTGAATTCCAATCGCTTGCCGGATGACCTACGGGAGAAGCTCAAGGCTCACATTAAGCGGACCGGCCGGTACCCATTCATCGTGGTCCGACCGCATCCCGACGAGGCTGGCAAGTACCAGGTCCTGGACGGCCACCACAGAATCCAAGTGCTTCGGGATCTGGGCCACACGGATGCCCGGTGCGACGTCTGGCAGGTCAGCGATCGGGAGGCAAAGCTGCTGTTGGCGACATTGAACCGGCTCGAAGGCTCGGACCAGCCGATCCTCCGGGCCAAGCTCATCCACGAACTGCTCGGCGAGATGAACCTCGAAGACCTGGCCGGCCTTCTCCCGGAAACGGACAAGCAGTTGGAGGAATTGCACGCGCTTCTCGAGTTCCCGGCCGAGGAGATCGCCGCCATGCTTGAGGCCGAGGGGGAGGAAGCGGAAAAGGTGCTGCCCCGAGTGATGAACTTTGTCGTTTCGGTCGAGCAGGAAGAACTCATCGACCGGGCCGTCGAGATGGCTTCGGACGGGACCCCGGGTCGGGATCGAAAGGCGCGCGGGCTGGCGAATCTGGCGTCCCGGTTCCTGGACGGGGCGGTGGCGCAATGACAACCCAATCGGCAATGCAGCCAATGCTCGCAGAGACCCGTAGAACCCCGAACGCTATCGGAGGTCCACCAAGTCCCGAGAATAGAACGAACGCTATGCGCACCACCAGAACGCTAACCGTGGCCTGTGTGGAGTGCGGACGTGAGACGGTCTGTCATGGGCGGCGGTGCAAGAGGCAGTTCTGCTCGACCGCCTGCCGCGCCAAGTCCTGGCGAATGGCCCGGAAGCCCCAATGAAGCAGACCCCCACCAAACGCCGCGAGGAAGCCCGGCGTCTGTACCTCTCCGGAGAGCTGACCAGCAACGCCGAGATCGCCAAGAGGCTCAAGGTGAAACCCCACACCGTCGGCCGCTGGCGGAAGGAGGAGGGGTGGGATGACCTGCGGATGAAGATCGACCGGCGGGCCTCGGAGATGCTCGTCGAAAAACTGGCCACAGATCGCGTCACGCTGAACGTGAGGCACTTCAGAATTTGGGAGCTACTCCTGGTCAAGATGATGGAGGATCTGAAGGCGCGGCCGGCAATTGAGGTTGACGAGATGGTTAAGCTTGCCGGCATCATGGACCGGGCACAGAAGGGGCAGCGGCTGGCCAAAGGCCTGTCGGTCACGGGGGAGTCCGAGGAACAGATCCGGGCCGAGGCCGAAGCCACCCAGCGGAAGTTGATTGATGCCTTCATCGACGCGGTCAAGGACAACGTCAGCGATGAGGATGTCCGGGATCGAATTCGGAAAGCGCTACTGGAGTCGATGCCGGCGGAAACGATCGGTGCCGGGGAGGGGGAGTAAGTGGCTGGCAAGGGTGGACGGACAAGCGCATCGGCACTCAGTTACCTCCGCAGGCGATCGACCGAACTGGCCACGCCGACGACCCGGGGCGACCAGCGATCCTTTGGCCAACTGGTCGGTCAAGAACATCCGCCTGGATGGCCGCCCATTCAGTTTCGCCGGTCACGAGTACCTCCGAGCCATCTACGACGACCAGAGTCCGCACATCGTCCTGTCCAAAGCCGCTCAGATCGGTGGGACGGTCTGGGCCCTGCTCAGGAGCATCCATGCCTGCCTCAACGGCCTGAACGTTGTCTACTACTTTCCGACCCGGACGGACGTCATCGACTTCTCGAAAGCCCGCGTCGGTCCGTTGCTCCACGACAACGCATTCTTGCTCAAGCGGATGACCGACACGGACACGGCCGGCCTGAAGCGGATCGGCGATGCCCATTTGTATTTTCGCGGAATGCAATCAAGTGTCGGCATGAAGTCCGTCCCGGCCGACCTAATCGTGTTCGACGAGCTGGACGAAGCCACCCCGGACGCCAGGGCGATGGCCTGGGAACGGCTGGCCCATTCGGACTACAAGCGGGTGATCGAGCTATCGAATCCCAGCCTCCCGGGCTATGGAATCGACGAGCAGTTCGAGAAGTCCGACCAGCGGCACTGGACCTTGAAGTGTCCCGCCTGTAACCACTGGACCTGCCTGGAGAAGGAGTTCCCGACGAAACTTCGTCAGCCAGTGACGATAATTCGCCAGCGTTCCGACGACACCTTTTTCCGGGCCTGTCCCAAGTGCAGTGCTGAATTGGACTTGGAGAAAGGCGAGTGGATCGCCGACTACCCGGACCGGAAAGTGCATGGCTACCGCATCTCCCAGCTCTTCAGCAGCAAGGTCGATCCGGGCGACATCCTGGCTGAGTACCAGAACACTCGGTTTCCCGAACGCTTCTACAACTTGAAAATCGGGATCCCCTGGGCAGACTTGGAACGGCGCCTCGACATTCAGGCCGTCCTGGACCTCTGCGGCACCGAACCCCAGATCGATCCACATCGCTGGATCAGCGTCATGGGCGTGGACACGGGCAAGGAACTCCACGTGGTCATCCTGCAGCGGGACTGGTACCAGCGCGTGAAACCCAGGATCGCCCATGTCCAGACCTGCCGGGAGTTCGCGGAGCTGGACCTGCTCATGCGGCGGTTCAACGTCCGAAGCTGCGTCATCGACGGGATGCCGGAGACCCATGCCACTCGGGACTTCGCCAAGCGCCATAATCGCCGGGACATCCACCTCTGCTTCTTCAACGAGAGCCAGCGGGGATCGGCCAAGTGGGATGACGACAACTACAAGGTCGAGATCAATAGAACAGAAGCCCTGGACGCCTCCCGGGCCATCATCCGGGAGAAGAAGATCGCGCTGCCGCCACGGTCACCGGAGCTGGAACTCTTTGCCCAGCACTTGTCTGCCAATGCCAAGATCCTGGACGAGGATGCCGACACCGGGGCTAAGAAATACCGCTATGTCCGAACCGGGGCCGACCATTACTCGCTGGCGTTCACCTACGGGCTGATGGGGCTGGAATCCATACACATGCCGTTGACGCCGGAGCAGCGGGTGCAGATTGTGGCGATGATGTCGTGATGACGATGCGCTATGCCGCCAATGCCCATTCGCGTTCCATGGCGACGTGAATGGGGCGAGGCTTCCGAGGAGACTCGCTCCCGAGCTTTTCCAGGATCGAATAGTCCCGAATCGGCTCGCGATCCATCGACAAAATCCGGAGCAGACGCTCGGCCATCGAATTCATTGACTGAGCGCCGCTCTCCCAGCGAGAGACGGTTTCCGGAGTGACCCCGAAGCTCCGGGCAAAGTCCACGCCGGACCACCCTATATGCTTCCGGAGAAATCGGACTTCGTGATTCGTCAGTCGTTCCGTCTTATTGGCCAGCACGCCGGCGATGAAGCGATGGAGTTGCGCCATCTTTGGAATCACCAGTTCGAATTCACCACACTTCGGGCAACGCAAGATCTCGACATTGACCAGGGTTACATTTGGCAGACCGCTTTCCACGTACCGGTATTTCTCCCGACCACTGGTCATAGTTGCGCCACACGAGATGCAGTGGGAGCCTGACTGCAGGTTCTTCTTCATAATCACTTCTTCTCCCGCCAGGCCGTCACTACAACGAGCTGGCTCTCGGATCGGAACGCCACCACGGCCATCATACGAGGTGTTCGGACCCGGTAACGCCAGGATCCGTTTTCAAACTCCGCCGGCTCGACGACCCCAGCCCGCAGGATATTCTCGATGTCGAGCGTCGCGAGTTCGTCGTTGGCCATTTCCTGAAAGGCGTGCCGGCTGTAACGAACGGCACCCTCCTCCAGAATCCTGGCAATGAGGCGCTCGGCATCCGCCGGCTTCAGAGGTTCTTTCACCCCCCGATGCTAGAGCGAGACTTGATTATAAGTCAAGTAGTCCATTTGAGGCAATCGGGCAATTTTAGCAGCGCAGGCTCCGGACGCCATCAAGGAGATCCTCGTCCGACGGATGCGCATAAACAGTCGTCGTCAACGGCGACGCATGCCGCGCAAACCTCTGCGCCAGGAACAGATCCCGTGACGCCCGATAAACGGTCGTGACCGCCGTGTGCCGCAGCGAATGAAATGAGTAGGCCCGATCGAATCCGGCCGCGACCTGCCAGCCGTGGTAGGCCATCTGCACGCGGCGCTTCGAGATCCGATCACCGGACTGGTTGCAGAGTAGGGGAGCGGCCGGGGCCAGCGATTCGAACCGGGCGGCCTTCGAGGACCAGAACTGGCGCAGCTTGGCGACCAGCGCATCCGGCAGGAACACATCGCCGACGCGGCCACCCTTGGCGATCTCGGCCCGGATCCGGACCCGGACTCGTGGCGTGCCGTCCAAGGTGAACACGTCGCCAACGTTTAGGCCCACGATTTCCCCGAGGCGAAGCCCAGTGCCCAGGGCGAACGACAATATAATGTGGTCCCGGGGGTGGCCGGCGGACGCCCGGAGTAGAGCCGCTTGCTCGGCGGCGGTTAGGGTGTCGGGGGAGCGGGTGGGCATGTCCCAATGAAGCCGTATCCTGGCGGGGAGATCAACTCGGCTGTTGCCGGCCACCGGCGCCGGTCGAAATGTGCGGCGCCCCTCATGGCCGGAGGGAACGGAATCGCTCCCGATCGACCGGCGGCGTGACCGAAAAACGGCACGCCCCTCCCGGAAATCCCCGAAAAAACGGCATCGCCTGTCGAAAAGGGACCGATTTCAGCCCCAAAATGGGCATGGTTTTCGACCCCGGCCGGGGGCATGCCCATTTCGTGAAATCGCCTAAGTCTTTATCCCGATGTCGGATGCCATGATTTCTACCCCTCCGGATGGGCATGAAAATGCCCAAAAAGGCCCGAAATCCTGCCCATAACATGCCCATTTTGGGCTGGACGGGCGGATTCCTGCCCCTGGTCTGCCCCTCGTTGCGACATGTCGTAGTCCGGGGGAAAGGCGCATTGTCTAATTCAGTGCTGGTAGTCTGTAGCGCGAAGCGACATTTCTGTGGTCCATTGGGGAAGCATGAAGTGGTGGTTTGGTGTCGCGCCATCGTGCAACTACCCGCCGATCAACTGCTCCCTACCTCGATTAAGACAAAGGTTTTCCGTGAGCGCAAATCCAGAACCAGTAAAAGTTCACTGCAATTGCTGCTTGAACGACACGAGGCACACCGTTCTGTTTGCTCACACCCAGGAAGGTTGCGATGCGC
>JAWXBZ010000245.1:0-19550 GCA_034440375.1 Candidatus Eiseniibacteriota bacterium | reverse complement strand
CTCCGAGTCGACCCAGCCCAGTCTTCGCAGATGAACTCAGCAAGAGCGGTGCCAGTTAACTCCGGACTATTTTTCAACAACTTACGAGTCCGGCCCCGCGCTCATTTTGATGAAATTTCCCATCATGGGAAACTTTGGTCGGTAATATGGTTTTCTTGCATATCAGGCCTTGTTTGCGATCGAGAATTTTATTCCGATTGACGGCACCTTCAAGGGTGTGTAATAAATTCCCTTTTGCCGGGGTGAGCCGTGATTGGAAGTTGCACAGTCGCTTATGAAGTAACAAGTTGGACGATTTCAGTGGAATACGGCACGACCTTCGCAATCACGCTTATCTCTTGGAAAAGACTGGAAAAGAAATGAACCCCCTGGAGTAAACGCCATGGCAACCAGCCGCATCCTGATCGTCGATGATGAAGCCCCCATTCGGGATGGACTTTGCGAACTCCTGACTGGATGGGGTTATGACGCCCGGAGCGCCGCCGATTCCCGGCTGGCCCTCGAACTTGCCGACACCTTTACGCCGCAGGTCATCCTGTCGGACCTGATGATGCCCGGCGCGTCCGGCCTCGAGTTGATGGCCCAGGTCCGGGAGCACTCGCCGCATGTGGCCTTCATCCTCCTGACCGGGCACGGGACCATCGAGAACGCCACCCAGGCCATGCGTGAAGGGGCTTACGATTATCTCACCAAGCCGGTGGATCTCGACCGCCTCCGCATCGTCCTCGAAAAGGCGTTGGAACGGGTCCACGATCGAGTGGAACTGGTTCGGCTGACCCGGGATCTGGCCGATCGGGGGCAGTTCGGCCGGCTGGTTGGCAGCTCAACGGCCATGCGTACCGTGTACCGCCTTATCCAGCAGGCCGCGCCAAGCCGGGCCAGCGTCCTGATCACCGGGGAGAGCGGCACCGGAAAGGAAATCGTCGCCCGGACGATCCATGACATGAGTCTGCGGCGCGACAAGCCGTTCATTGCGGTCAGCTGCGCGGCCATTCCCGAGACACTTCTGGAGAGCGAGATTCTCGGCCACGAAAAGGGTTCCTTCACGGGTGCCACCAGCGCCCGGGCCGGGTGCTTCGAGTTGGCAAATGGTGGCACGCTCCTCCTGGATGAGATTGGCGAGATGCCGCCCGAGCTCCAGGCCAAGCTCCTCCGGGTACTCGAGGAGCGAACTCTCCGCCGGGTGGGCGGGCGCCAGGAGCTCTCGGTCGACGTACGCGTCCTCTCGTCGACGAACATCAACATCGTGCAGGCCCTTCGCGAAGGAAGGTTTCGCGAGGATCTCTTCTACCGGCTCAACGTGTTCACCGTGGCGCTGCCTCCATTGCGTGAGAGGCCGGAAGACATTGCTCTACTGGCCCGGCGCTTCGTCGAGGACTATGGTCGGGCCAACGACAAGAACCTGAGCGGCGTGACCGGGCCGGCCATGGACCGGCTGCGCCAGCATGACTGGCCGGGCAATGTGCGTGAACTCCGGAACGTCATCGAGCGGGCGGTGATCGTGACGCGGCACGACGCCATCGAGGAGGAAGATCTGCCGGTTTTTGCCGCCTCCACCGCGCGCCTTCCATTTGTCAGCGAGAATTCCTCGGTGCTCCGAACCAGCACCGTGGCCGACGACGGGGAAAAGCACGTAGCCCCTGCCCCGATCGGCTCGGGCCGCGATCCCGTGCTGATGACGGACTCGACGCGCCGCAACGCGCAGGCGGCGGCTACCGGCGATGTCTTCGTGCCGGTGGGAACCACCGTTCTTGCGGCCGAGCAACTGCTGATCGTCGAAACACTCAGGTCCACCAACCAGAACAAGACGCGAGCCGCCGAGATTCTCGGAATCAGTACCAAGACGCTTCATAACAAATTGAAATTGTACAGCCGGTCAGATTTGTGACGACGGACCGCTGGCCACGCACGGCGGATTTCCTTCGTCGAACGATTTTTCTCAGGCCGGGATTGCGGTTGGCCCTCATCCTGGCCGTTGCCATGTTCGCCCTGTTCGTCGGCATCGGCTCAGCGCTCGTGGAAATTGCCACGATCACGCGATTGGAGGTGAACGCCGCCACCAAGCGAGGCCAGCTGGCGGGCTACCTGGTCATTTCGCAGCTGGGTCAGGCCATGCAGGACACCCCGGTGTTCTCGCCGCGCGAGGTCATCGCCCGTGACGAACGGATCGGCAGCACGATGGAGGATGCCCGGGCGCTGGTTCCCGGCATCACCGAAGTGCTGGTGGCCGACACGGCCAACGTGATCCTCCGCTCGACCAATCCGGGCCAGGTCGGACAAACAATGCCACCCGGCCCCGCGCTCGTGACGGCGCACGGCATAGGACTTCTGACGCAGGTATGGTCCTTGATGCAGGTGAATGATCCGTTCGAAGTGATGGTCGACTTCGAGTTGGACGGCCGTCGATTTGGCACCGTCCGTGCCATGATGGCTCCCAGCCTCATGCGTGCCGAACTCCAGCAGGTCATACTGACCCACCTGTTCAAGGTGAGTGTCCAGGTGTTGCTGGCCATGCTTTTCGCCATCGCGGTGTCGTGGCTTGTCGTGCTCCGCCCACTTGGCCAGATCGGCGCCGGGCTTGATCGATTGAAGCGTGGTGAGTTCGGGGCTCGTTTGAATGTCGATGACTCCGACGACATCGGCCAGCTGGCCCGCCAGGTAAACGCCATCTCCGAGCTGATGGCCAGCGAGCGGAAAAAGCTCCTGCACCAGCGGGATGAAGGGGACACGCTCCGCCGCCTGGTGGATGCCGTGGATGACGGGCTGATCATGATTGACGCCGATCGGGCCATCTTGATGGCCAACCGTCCGGCCACCAACCTTCTCAGTGGCGGGGCCGGCGAACTGGTCGGCCGGAAACTGGAATCGATCTTGCCGCCGACGAGTCCGCTCCTCGCAGCGGTCAACTCGGCTTTTGCCGGCGAGGCGCGGGTGGAAGCCGTACCACTCGAGTTTGCCACACCATCGGGCCCCCGGGTACTCCTGACCACCTGCCAGGTGGCGGGCGACGGACACGGTCGCGAAGGGGCGATGATTACGCTGAGCGATTATGGTCGCCTCCAGCGTATTCGCGAAATGATCGATCATGCCCGCGTTCTCTCGCAGCTCGGCCGGATGGCCGCGGGGGTGGCACATGAGGTGCGTAATCCCCTGAACGCCATGAACATTCATCTCCGGCTGCTCAAGGACAAGCTACCGGCGGCAAACGGCACCGACGGTGGGCGCCATCATCTGGAACTCGTGCAGGCTGAAATTGCGCGACTGGAAAGGGTCGTGTCCGGTTTCTTGCGGCTGGCACGCCTCAAGGAGCTGGCGCTCTCGCGCATCGATGTGGAACAGTTCCTTGGGAGCCTGGTGGAACTTGTTCAGCCCGAGGCACGTATGGCCGGTGTCGATTTCGACGTGGAGGTGGCGCCGGCCATGCCCACTCTGTACGGTGATGAGGAAGTCCTGAGGCAGGCCTTCCTGAACCTGCTCCGCAACGCGATCCAGGCTTCACCCGCCGGGGCGGCACCAATTAAGCTCTCTGCCACGCCCGGTAAAGGGCTGGTGTGCATCAAGATCACGGATTATGGTCATGGTATGCCGGTCGAGGTGCGTGAGAAGGCCTTTGATCTCTACTTCACGACGCGTAAGGAGGGGAGCGGTGTCGGTCTGGCGTTGGTGCAACAGTCGGTGGAGATGCATGGTGGCCGGATTGATGTGGAGTCGGAGCCTGGCCTCGGCACGACGTTCACCATCTGTATTCCAGCCCTTGATGGCAACTGATGGCAGGCAGGCGCGGGCGGTGATGATCCGTCGCGCGTATCTGGTGACATGCCTTGTTCTTCCCGGCTTTCTGACCGGCTGCTCCCTGTTCCGGCACGAAAATAAACCGTCCGTGGAGGTCGAGGCACCCGTCGTCCCCGACCGCGAAACACCGGATTCCGGAATGAAGGTTGGCTCAACGGGTCAAAAGGAAGGCGGCGCCACCACCCGTCCAGCGACTCCGGCGGCAAAACCGAAGGCGAAAACCGTCACCCCGAGTGCGCCGATCGGGGTGCCGGTCGACTCGATCGCGGCCCCACCCGATATGCCGGAACATCGCCCCATGGTCAGCGCCGTGCTCACGGCCGAGCAACGGAGCACCCTCGAGGCGCAGTATCGCACCGATGTGGAAAGGGCCAACCAGGCGTTCCATATCCTTGAGGGGCGGGCGCTGACAGTGGCTCAGTGCGAGCAGCGCACCAGCGCCGGCCGATTCCTCGCCGAGAGCCAGGCCGCGTTCGACTCAGGCGACCTCCCGCGGGCAGCCTCGCTGGTCGGGAAGGCGCGGGTCATCGCCGAGGAATTGAAATCCGGCACGACGCCGAACTGAGCCCCCCGCCGACGTCGGCCACCGCGACGAAATTACCTGCGGATGGATCGGATCATTTGCTACTCGTCAAATCCCAGGAGTGCGGCCGACACCCGCCAGTAACCGAAGTGCTTGTCGGCACCGGCCGGGCGGATTTCCTCGATTCGGATGGCCACGGTGTGCGGACCCGGTGGAAGCACCGTCGACAGATCAATTTCGCGCGGCGTGACGACATCGCCCGGACACCAGCCGCTCCGACCGTAATCGCTGGACCAGCTCCCGTCGGACCAGCGCCGTCCGTAGGGGTTCAGGTCGCGGAAGCGCCGGCAGTCATCCCGCCAGGGGCGGAAACGCGTCACCTCGCGGCCATCGACGAGAACCACGTGATCCTTCGTCACGAACTCGTCGTCATCGCGGCCGTCGGTGCAGTGCCCGGAGGTCAGGAGGCGCAGGACGATTCGCTTGCCGTCCCGAGGAATGGTTACCGCGTGCGGGGCCGACAGCGAATCATTGGTAGCCGCCGTCCAGCCGTCCTCGCACAGGATCGATTGGATCCAGCGCGGCGCCCGGGCCGCGGCTGCGGAATCAAATGTGGCTTCGAGCGTTGTGGCCGGGGCGGGGAAGGGGCGCACTTCCAGGTGGAGATCGACGCGCCAGCCGGGGGAAACCCACGTGTCGATGAAGGCCTCGAAGGTCACCTCTCCCTGGAGGATCGGCCCCAGTTCCGTCACATCCACATTCTGTTCCATCCGGCCACCGTAGCTTGTAATGAACTTGACCACCTCGATGTCCACTTCTTTCGGCCGGATCAGCCGAATGCTGCCGGCCCGGTCCCACGGATCGCAAACGCTGGCTTCGGTTTTCGGGATCGGCTGAACAACAAGGTGCGCAATGAGGCGATTCGACAAGACGGGACGTCCCAGGTTGACGCGACGGCGGACGCGCCGCCCGTTGTCCTGGTGCTCGATTCCGGGAGGGCCAAAGCGGGCCGCCGAGTCGGGCAGGAAGTGGATCATCGCGTTGTCGAAGACATGAATCGTCCGGTGCAACGGAGGGGGGAGCGAAGCGGCGGGCGGCGCGGCCGCGGCGTCCGTGCGGACGAGGCCGAGCAGCACGATTGGAAGGAGGACTCGCGGCAGACGCATCGAATGCGTACCATAACAATGTGCCTCACCAAGGTAAACTGCATGCCCGCGCCGGATGCTGGATGACATGACCAGGCGGGATCGCGTTTGGCTGGTTCTGTTGACACTCGTCGCGGCGACGCTGCGACTGGTTCGGCTCGATGCCCAGAGCCTCTGGATCGACGAGTTCCTCATGATCCTGCGTGCCTCGCTGGGCGAGCCGTTCCGCTGGTCGGACTGGTTCGTCAACCCGCAGGGCCCGCTCCCGGCGCTCCTGCTGCGCTGGAGTGTGGCGGCATTCGGTTCCTCGGAATGGGCGCTTCGGCTTCCCTCGGCGCTTCTCGGCACCGCCACGGTCCCTCTGGTCTACATCCTGGCCCGGCGTCTTCACGCGTCGTCGGCCTGGCCCGCCGCCATTCTCGCGACCATCTCACCGTTCCTGATCTGGTATTCGCAGGAGACGCGCCACTACGCACTGGCCGTCCTCGCGGCAGCCTGGTCGGGCATTGCATTCCTCCGCCTTCTCGACGAGCGGCCCGGCCGGAGTGCCGTCCTGCACTATTCCCTGAGTCTTCTGGTCGGGCTCATGAGCCACCTGGTAATGGGTTTCGTGGCGATTGCGCATGGTCTGACGCTGTTTCGCTGGCGTCGCGATCGAGTGCCGGCATGGCTGGCGGCGGTCGTTCCAGCGTTCCTCCTCTTTTCGCCATGGCTCTGGGTGGCCGTTACCCAGAATTTGAATCTGGCGAATGTCGCCCAGCCCGGCTCGATTCCGGAGGCGGAACTCCTGCGCGGCGAATCGACGTTTTCCTGGTTGGGACTTCCGTACACCTTTTTCGTATTCCTGGCCGGTTATTCGCTCGGCCCCTCGCTCGTCGAGTTGCACGACGCGCCCCGCATGGCCACGGTCCTGCCGCATCTCGCGACCATCCTGCCGCTGGCCCTGGGTGCACTGGTCCTGGCCCTGTCGGGCCTTGCCGCCATGCGGCGGGAGCCGGCGCACCGGGGCCTGGTGCTCCTTTCCCTCGCGGTGCCACTCCTGGCCGTCACTCTTCTGTCGCTGCAAAACGCCAAAGTGTTTCATCCTCGCTACGTGGCGCTGGCCCTGCCGTTTCTTCTGTCGCTGCTCGGCGCGGGGTTCGCGCATCTACGCGCCACACGCGTCGTCGTCGCTTGCGCCGCGGCGCTTCTGGTGGTGGTTCCGAGCCTCGTCTCTCTCGGAAACTACTACGGCAACAGTCGCTATGCCCGCGAGGACAGCCGGGGCGCGGCTCGCATCCTCCGCGGGCAGGCCACGGCGTCGGACATCGTGCTGGGCCAGGGGGCGCCGCAGCTCCTCGAATGGTACGACCATGGCCCCGCGCCGGTCGTCATTGTTTTCGAGCCGTGGCTCCGGGATCCGCAGGCGCTGGACGCCCGTATCGAGGCCTGGTCCGCCGGGCGTCGCCATGTCTGGTTGATGTGTGTGCGCCCCTGGATTCAGGATCCGGGGCGGACGTTGAAAACCGTTCTCGACCGTCGCTTTGGCCCGGGTGAGGCGCATCCGTTGAACGGCGTCACGTTGATTCGATATTCGACGGGGAGGTGACTCATGGAAACATCGACACCGGATCGGGGATGAGCCGCTCGTCGCCTTCGTGGCCCGATCGGCGGCGGACGAGTGGGATCGGATAGTCGACTATCCATCGGAACACCGTCCCCCTGGCCCCGGAGGGGCAAGGGGGGGGAGGGACCGGCATGACAATTAGATGAGCCATGACGACGGCTGAGTGGGTTAGAATCACCGAATGCCCGGAAAGGTCACTGAACCCACGATTCCCGATCCCGCACACCTGCTTCGCCGCTGCCTCGAGGCGTTTTCCGAGTCGGCTCGTGAGTCGGGGCAGGCTTTCCAGCGTGACGGAAAGGTCAAGCTTGGCTCGCCCGGCCCGACCGGCATCAGCGCCCGGATTCAGGACACCGATGACGAAACAATCCGCCCCGAGGTGGACTGGTCATGGGCGGACACCCGCGCGCTGC
Organism: Candidatus Eiseniibacteriota bacterium; assembly: GCA_034440375.1. Taxonomy (GTDB): domain Bacteria; phylum Eisenbacteria; class RBG-16-71-46; order JABDJR01; family JAWXBZ01; genus JAWXBZ01. The sequence continues at coordinate 12,071 of JAWXBZ010000245.1, read as the reverse complement.
TGTGGGCCTCGTGCAGCTGCGAGGATTTCGAAGAGGGGAATGCCTGCAATCATCTCTGGGCCCTGCTGGCAGCCATGGACGAGCGCGGCTTGGCCCGGCTGGTTCCGGGGCGCGGGCCGCTCGAAGTTCTCGATGACGACAAGGAAGATGATGAGGCCACGGATGAGCCGACTCCGTCGGGACCTCTGATTGCGGCCAAGGGGCGTCGCCAGGAGTCGTCCCGCTGGTATCGCCCCTCCGATCCCTCGGCCACGCGCTCCCGCCCGCCGGGGGGGTGGAAATATCTCATTCAATCGCTCGACGCGCCGACCCGGCCGGCGCCGGCCCCGGAATTTGGCGTCCCCCGCCCCCTCACGCCGATCGGGCCCATCTGGTACCTCCTCAACGAATCGGCCACACGGGCCTATGGCGAACTGGTCATCGAATTTCACCGGGCCGGCAGCACCCGGCGCTCGACGGAATCACCACTGAAGCCGGTGCCGCTCGGTCGAATCGATCTCACCGTGATGACCGAGGCGGTCGACCGCGAGATCCTGACGCTGCTTCTCGGCGGCAACCCCGACTATGACGATACTTTTGCCTCGCAGCGCGAGGGGGATGCCGGCCGCAATTCGCGCCTCGGGATGCCGGCCGCGTTGCTCTCCACGCTCGTCCCTCGGCTCTGCGCCACCACGCGATTCGGGCGCCCGGATTCAACCGATTCCAGGGCGCTCCGTTTTCAGCCACTGGCCTTCGACGACGGGCCGGCCTGGCAATGCCGACTGACTGTCGAGTCGGTGCCGGGCGAGGATGCCTGGATGGTGGACGGCACATTTTTTCGATCGGAAGAGCGCATGCCGCTCACGGAGCCGGTTCTGGTCATGAAAAACGGGTTCCTCGTTCGAAACGATGTCGTCGGATTCATGGAGCCGGGTCCCTGGCACGAGTGGATCGAACTGATCCGCCGCACGGGACCGGTGCGCGTGCCCCGCCGCGAGAAGGACGAGTTTCTTCGACTTTTCTGGGCTTCGCCACTGCCGCCCGCGGTCGAGGTGCCGGAGGATCTCAAGCTGGCCGAGGCCACGGCCACGGCCGTACCGCGGCTGGTGTTGACGCGGCCGCCGATCGTCCGCACGAGGGAAACGCTCGACGCAGCGCTCTGGTTCGATTACGAAGGTGGCAGCGTAGCCCATCGCCACCCGGCCCGGGCCATTGTCCAGGTGGCCGCCGGACGTGTCATTCCACGTGATGTGCCCGCCGAGGCTGCCGCGCGAGCCCTGCTGGTTGAACTCGGATTCAAGGAGCCGGTGCCGCCCCGGCCGGCCGAGGCCGAACTCGAAATCGCGGTGCGCCATCTGGCGACGGTGGCCCGGGTTCTGGTCGGTCGTGGCTGGCAGGTCGAGGCCGAAGGGCAGCGCTACCGGGCGCCCGGCATTCGTCGGATGACACTCTCCTCCGGGATCGATTGGTTTGATCTCACCGGGGCGGTCGATTTCGGCGGCCAGGAAGCAACGCTGCCGGAATTGCTGGCCGCGGCCCGGAAGGGGCAGGACTTCGTCCTCCTGGGTGACGGCTCCCGTGGGCTTCTGCCCGAGGACTGGCTCGAGCGCCTGGCTCCGCTGGCCGATCTCGGCACACCGGAAGGGGATGGGCTTCGATTTCATCGCTCGCAGGCCACGCTCCTTGATGCACTCCTCGAATCCCAGCCGGAAGTCGATCGGGATGCCGACTTCCGCCGCCTGATTGAACGGCTGAACGCGCACCATGCCATTGCCCCGGTTGAGCAACCCGCCGGTTTTGTCGGTCAGCTCCGCGAGTATCAGCGGCTGGGGCTCGGGTGGCTCCAGTTCCTCGCCGAATTTTCGTTCGGTGGCTGCCTGGCCGATGACATGGGGCTGGGCAAAACCATTCAGGTGCTGGCGCTCCTGGAAGGGCGGCGTCGCGCCAGGGGACCCAAGACCCCCTCGCTCGTGGTGGTTCCGCGCAGCCTCGTTCACAACTGGATCGAGGAGGCAGGGCGTTTCACGCCGGAACTGAAGATGCTCGACTACACGGGGCAGGACCGGGCCGATCAGCTGCCGCGTTTCGACGACTTCGACCTCGTGGTCACCACATACGGTACGGTGCGTCGCGACATCCTGAAGCTAAAGGACTATCGCTTCGACTACGTGATCCTCGACGAGGCACAGGCGATCAAGAACTCCGGTTCACAGGCCTCGCGGGCCTGCCGGCTGCTGGAAGCCGACCATCGCCTGGCGATGTCCGGCACCCCGGTCGAAAATCATCTCGGTGAACTGGGCGCGCTCTTCGAATTTTTGAATCCGGGCATGCTCGGTCGGGCCGCGGCGGCCCGGGCCCGTGTGGCCGGTGCTTCGGACCCGGAGTCGGTGGCCCTCCTGGCGCGTGCCTTGAAGCCGTTCATCCTCAGGCGTACCAAGGAACAGGTGCTCTCCGAGTTGCCGATCAAGACAGAACAGACGCTTTACTGTGAGCTGGAACCCAAGCAGCGTCGCATGTACGACTCCATGCGGGCGCAGTATCGCGCGAGCCTGTCAGCCACGATTCAGAAGCTGGGCCTCTCGCGGGCCAAGGTGCATGTCCTCGAAGCGCTGCTTCGCCTGCGCCAGGTGGCCTGCCACCCGGGACTGGTCGACAAGGCCCTGGTCGGCGACAGCAGCGCCAAGCTCGACACCCTGTTCGAAAGCCTGCGCGAGATCGTGGACGAGGGGCACAAGGCGCTGGTTTTCTCCCAGTTCACGAGCCTCCTGGCCATCGTCCGCCCGCGGCTGGATCAGGAGGGGATTCGCTACGAGTATCTGGACGGCAAGACCACGAAGCGCTCTGAAAAGGTCAAGCGATTCCAGGAGGATCCAACCTGTCCGCTCTTCCTGATCAGCTTGAAGGCCGGTGGCCAGGGGCTGAACCTCACCGCCGCCGACTATGTCTTCATCCTTGATCCGTGGTGGAATCCGGCGGTCGAGGCGCAGGCGGTCGATCGGGCTCATCGCATCGGCCAGACCCGGCCCGTCTTCGCCTATCGCCTGATCGCGCGGGATACGGTGGAGGAAAAGATCGTCGAGCTGCAGCGCAACAAGCGCCACCTGGCCGACGCCATCATTTCCGCCGATTCAAGCCTGCTTCGTAGCCTGACGGCCGAGGATTTACAGCGCCTGCTGAGCTGATCCGCTTCGGCGTGGTTCCCGTCGATGCTGCTCCGACCTTCTGGTGAGCCTTTTCGAGCGAGCACCCGGCGCACGCCGTCGTTCCGGCCCGGGTCCTGGTCAGCCGCTTCCGGATGAGCCATGCCGCGGCCGTCGCCACGGCAACCAGCGCCAGCCCCTCCTGGATCCAATGGCCGCTCATGTACCGAATCCCAGCCAGCGGCCGCCCTGGTAGATGGCAAACGAGGCGAGCCAGGCCATGACGTTCATCAGCACCAGCATGAAGATGGGCCAGCGCCAGCTGTTCGTTTCGCGGCGCACCACGGCCACCGTGGACATGCACTGGCAGGCCAGGACGAAAAAGACCATCAGGCTGATCCCGGTCAGGGTCGAGTAGGCCCGCCGCCCCGTCTCGGGGTCGATGGCTTCACGCAGGCTGGTCCGAAGCGGCACCACGTCCTCACGGGCGTCGCTCAGGTTGAACATGGTGGCCATCGTCGACACCATGACTTCTCGCGCCGCGAACGACGTGACCAGGGCAATGCCGATCCGCCAATCGAATCCGAGCGGTGCGATGACCGGTTCGAGGAATCGTCCCACCTTCCCGGCCGTCGAATGTTCGAGGGCGGAGGCCGAGATGCGGCGATCCAGCAACTCGATCTGTGCGGTACTGCCGTTGGTCACGGCCTCGGCCCGCTCAGCCGACAGCGCCCGAACTTCGGGCCCATTCTTGGGATACGAGGCGAAGAACCAGAGCAGGATCGTGATGGCCAGGATCACCGTGCCCGCATTGCGAACAAAGAGCCATGACCGTTCGTACACGGTCTGCAGCACCGAGCGCCAGGAGGGCACCCGATACGGTGGCAGTTCCATGATGTACAGGGGGGTCGGGCCCGCCAGGACGGTTCGCTTGAGCACGAACGCCACGACAATGGCGGCGGCAATTCCCAGCGAATACATACTGATGAGAGTAAGTCCGGGAAGCGTCAGGAATCCGATCCACCGGTTGGGGATGAAGGCCCCGATCAACAGGGCATACACCGGTAAACGGGCGCTGCACGACATGAAGGGGGCCACGATCATGGTGGTGATCCGATCCCGCCGATTGTCGATCGTCCTGGTCGCCATGATTCCCGGAATGGCGCAGGCAAACGAAGACAAAAGGGGAATGAACGAGCGTCCAGACAATCCGATGTGCCCCATGAGCCGATCCATGATGAAGGCGGCCCGGGCCATGTACCCCGTGTCCTCCAGCATCGACAGGAAGAAGAACAGGATGGCGATCTGTGGCACAAACGTAATGGTGGTGCCGACGCCGGCGATGACTCCGTCCACCAGGAGCGATCGGAGCGCCCCCGGAGGAATCGACGCCTCGATCAACCGGCCGGCGGCCCCGACCCCGACGTCGATCAGGTCCATCAGTGGCAGCGCCCAGGCGAAAACCGATTGGAAGACGGCACCCATCAGGATCAGGAAGATGGCCGGACCGAAAACCCGGTGGGTCAGGATTCGATCAAGCGTGTCTCGCCCGCGATGGTGATGATCGCCAGGCGTCAAGAGCGCTCGCGAAAGAATCTCGCGAATCGTCTCGAATCGGACGGCCACGTCCTGATGCCGCCACCCGGGATGAGTCTTGTCCAGGTTCCTGGCTTCTGCCGCCGCGTCGTCCAAAAGCTCGGGGGGTGCGGCCCGCACCAGCGTGTCGTCCTCGCCGTCATCCAGGAGGAGTGCAAAGGCGATGTCGCGGCGAGCGCGGTCCGGATAGGCGGCATGGCGCGGCAGCCTCGCGGCCAGCCGGTCGAGCACCCGCTGCAGGAAAGGTGGCCATTCACGAAAGTGGAGCGTGGATGGCTCAACCTCGCGCTCCATGATGCGGCGGAGCGAACCGAGTCCCTCGCCCCGCGCGGCGGAGATCGGCACGACCGGAACACCAAGTCCGCGCTGCAGCGACTCCACGTCGATATCCAGTTCCGCTGCCCGCGCCGAATCCATCATGTTCAGCGCCAGGACCACCGGCCGTCCCAGTTCGGTGATCTGCAGCGCCAGGTTCAGGTGCCGCTCCAGGTGGGTGGCATCCACCACGAAGATGATCAGGTCCGGCGGCGGGGTGTCAGGCTGCAGGCCCAGGAGGATATCCCGCACGATTCGTTCATCCGGTGAGGCCGGCTGAAGGCTGTAGCTTCCCGGAAGGTCGATCAGTTCGGCCGGCACGCCCGAGGGAAGATCGCAAACACCGGTTTTCTTTTCCACCGTCACCCCGGGATAGTTGCCGACCTTCTGGCGGAGCCCGGTCAACCGGTTGAAGAGGGTCGATTTTCCGGCGTTCGGATTGCCGAGAATCGCGATGCGTCGAGTCCGCACTCGCCGGTCCGATTTCCACTCCGCGTGAAGCGAAAGCGATGGGGTGGAGGGGGCCACCTCAGGTGGGCGTGACATGAATCAGGCTGGCCTCGGAACGTCGCAGTGACAGGTGTACCCCCTGGATGGCCACCTCCATCGGATCGCCGAGCGGTGCGCATCGGATCATCTCGACCCGCGTGCCAGGCACGAGGCCCAACTCCATGAGGCGCCTCACGATGGGAGGAGCCGCATTGATCGTCAGGATCAGCCCACCTTCGCCCGGGGAGAGTCGGTGAAGCGGGCGGGTGCCACTTTCTTCCGTCAATGGTTGTGACATGGCGAAGTTCTAAACCCGTCTCGAATGGGTTTCTTATCGTTTTCGACCGGTTGCGGACACTAGCTTACCGCGTTCGAGGGCGGCACATGATGATGAATTGGATCTCCACTTCCGCCCAGCCTGACTTTTGTCATGAAGCCTCCAGTTCGCCACTGGCCGAGCCATCATCTCCGCCGAAGGAGTCGGCCCCGCAGACTTTCGCGATACCATCGAAGCATCGTGCCGCTCCTCAATCTCCATCCTCGATTGGATCCGTGTCGATTCGATCAGGTTAGAAATCGGCAGCAAGTCGCTCGGACTTAATGAGTTATCGCTATTGCGTTATCCCTTTCATGGGTAGATTGACCCGCGGCTAACCGGCCCCCGAGCCGGTGCCGCGAGTTCAACCCACCCTGATGGGTACCTAATACCTGAGCAGAACCATCCGACCGCTCTCGGACGTGGTCGGCGTCTTCAGGCGAAAGAGGTAGATTCCGGCCGAGGCACGCTGGCCGTCTTCGAGCGCACCGTCCCATGACAGCACATGCGAGCCGGCAGGAAGACGTTGGCTGGCCACCCGCTTCACGATACGGCCGGCCAGGTCGTAAATGTCCAGCTCGACCTGTTCCTCTTTGGCCAGTGAAAAACGGATTTCGGTCGACGCCCGGAACGGATTGGGAAAGTTGCCAAGCAGATGCCTGGGTATCGGCTCACGATCGGCAACCGAAGCGGTTCCCATCGTTACCCAGCCGATGTCGATGAAATGTGGAATTGCCAGGTCGACGCTGGAGGAGAGGTCGGGATTGATTGCCGGCTCCATCAGCAGATTTGGCGTCGGGGACGTATCCCAGTGCGAAACGGACGAGCCGGTCGCGAAGGGAATCGGCGTATAGACGAGCACGCGGCCATCCGCGTCGGTGCCGGCGTCCAGCGCCGGATCGAGGATCAGCGTGACGTTGACGCCCAGGGCCAGTGCCGACTTGAGCTGGACACCGACGTCCTGTGTGACTCGAACCGAGGGAATGGTGATCGTCGGATCAACGCCACCCATTCCAGCCGGCGGGCAGCCGGCGGTCGAGTCGGCCACCACGACCGCCACGGCACCGGCCAGCTGGGCCCGCTTGACCTTGGCCACGAAACTGCAACCACCTCGGTCGATCAGGGCAATGTTGCCGGCGATCTGGGCCGCGTTCGTGTAGGGATCGCAGCCGTTGGTCGGCACAGCGCCTGAGTCCTGAACAAGGACCAGGTTGCCGGTGAGGCCGCTGGTGCTGAGGCCAGGCCCGAATGAAGGGAGGCCCACCTCGTAGTCGCCGGCGATCGTGGTCGGTGCATTGACCCGCAGAAGCGGCTTGGGCCCGAGGAAGTCACCGGACCGCTCGGTCGTCAGGGGGCCGTCCCACACCAGATTCTGACAGTTGTTGGCCGAGGCCGCGCGCTGCGGTTCGGTCATCTCGTTCCAGTGCATTCCCTGTGTCTTGTCCAGGAGAAACCGGTCATATACGTGAGGGCCGGGCGGCGTGCCCATCTCGACGCCGGCCAATGTGATGGTGGCGAATCCGAGGCCGTGGCCGAGTTCGTGGAGAACTACCGGAAGGAGTTCGATCGCCGTACCCTCGTTTCCGTCCACTCCCAGATACCACCCCTGCGGCAGGCAGGTCGGCGTGCCGATGCTGACGTTGAACGTGCAGTTCATGTCGGGTGCCACATTCAGGTCGAAGCCCGCCAGGCTGTTGGCCAGCGCCTGCTGGTACCAGGTGTCGGCGAACGGGGCATTGGCGAAATTGCGCTGTGAAGAACCGGCCGAGGCGCTGCCCAGCACGCCGCTCGCGGCGTCGCAGGTCTGCGGATCCATGCGGGCGCTGACGACGATGGTGACGGGGCTGGAGAGCAGCGCCCCCCAGATGTTCGCCGCACGCTGGAAGACAAAGAGCCGTTGCGCTCCCAGTGTCGTTGCCGGATTCCCGCCGACCGGTGCCCTGGGCGACGGGTCATTGAACCCCTCGTTGGGACCGTCGTTGTTCTGGATCGTGATCGTCGCCGCATGGGCGGCCCCTGTGAGCAGCGTCAACAGCGTGCCGGTCAGGAGCACCCATCCCCTCAGCGCCCGCGCTCGAATGAACGTATTCATGATCACTCCACCTCAAGGATGGAGTCAGTCGGGCGTGGCGCACAGAGGGCGCCGTGAGCGGCGGCATCGCCGTGCACGCATTGGAAGTTGCGCTCGCCGCCGGGAGTGATCCGGATCACGGCATAGTCGGCCAACCGGTCATCGTGGATCAGGCTCTGGGAGCCATCGGCGTGAGTCTCGGTGACCAGTTCCGCGGCGATCTGGCGGGCGTAAGCCTGAGCCTCCTCCATTGTCGCCGGTCGATTCAATTCCCGCCCCACGGCATTTCCCAAAACGCCGGTCTTTGGATCGACGATCACCATCCCGTGACTCGGTGGCGCCGATGTCGTCGCTGTTCCGGAAGTCGTACCTCCGGGCATTCCGTGGCGAGCCACCGCCACCACCGCGGCAGCAAGACCGGCACCCGCAATTAATCCGGCCACCAGCGTGGCATTTGCCAGACGTCGCATGGATAAACCCCTTTCCAGTCGCATGTCATCAATGGGCCATCGTGGAAGTGAGCAACTGCCAGGGAGTGTCGGCCTGCGGGCTTGAGCAAAGCTTGAGAGTCTGCGGAAGCCGGAGCTGAAATCCATGGCAACCAATTGAAAATAAATAGCTTACGATTTCTACAGAAAAGGTCGGGCCGCGTCGGATCTTCTGGGATACTCCAACGACCCTGACTTATGTCATGAAGCCATCCGGGGGGCACCTGTCACACTTCGGCCATGCTCCTCGCACCCTTTCGCGCCACCCTTGGTCCTTCCGGCCCGGTCCTTCGGCCGGACGGGGATGACCACGAAATCCTGATCCGTGGCTCCGGCGGGCCGGGGGGACGCTGCCGCATTCGCCTGATGAAACTCATGACCGGCAAGTCCGTGGGCAAGTGGGCCGCATTCTTCTACAAGACGAGCATGGTCCCGCACAGCCGGGATCGCTATTCCTACGGCGCCGCCCTTTTCGATGAGAAGCTGACTCATGAAACCGCAAGGCGATGGATTGACTACCTGGAATCCGGATTCAATCCCTCCGCCATTCCGCTGGAGGTGCGTCGAGCCCTCACGTTCACATTGCCTGAATTCGAACCGATCCGGGAGGCGCCGGCCCCGATGTCCGAGCCGACGCCCTGGCCGGGTGGTGGGCCAGGTGGAATTGATGTCGGCGAGGAGCTGCCCCACCGCCTGAACGCGGGCGAACTCGAAGTCGATCTCTTCTGCCGCGGCATACGGATCGATCCCTCGTGTGTGCTGGAAGAGGACGCCCGCCCCTTCAGCCGGACCCGGGCCGGCCTCGGCAGTGGTCTGGAATTGGTTCTACCGGGGCCGCTCAAGGATGTGTGGCTCAATGTGCCAGTGGAGGAGGATTTCGCGCACGACTCCCCCTATCGATTGATCCGCACAGATGCCGGGGCCTACCAGGTTGTGGATGACCGATTCAGCAAGAAGTCGGCGCCCGGCGATGAGCGTCGCCGACCCTACCAGGTTCGACTGCCCGCCCAACCCGACTGGTATGGCCGCGAAACATCCCGGGGCACGCTCATGTCGCGGGTGGGTGTCCTGCAGGGGACTTACCTCGGCATCTACATTTCCAACTCATGCGGCTTCTGGTATCACAAGCCGGAGGCCGGTTGCCATTTCTGCACGACGGGCCTCAACGTCGGCGTCAACGAGATAGCCGAGAAGGATGTGCGCGATGTCGTCGAGGTGGCCCGGGCCGCCCGCGAGGAGTCAGGCAACACGTTCGTCCACTTCAATTCCGGATTTCATGGCGGCGATCGCAACCTCGAGGTCGTGGCCCCCTACGTCAAGGCGGTCAAGGAACAAGTCGGTTCTCTCATCGGCGTCCAGGTCGTTCCAAGCACCAACCTCTGGAAGTACGACCGGATGATCGACCTCGGCACCAATCACTTTTCCTTTTGCTACGAGTTTCACAATCCCGAATATTTTGCCCGCTATCTTCCCGGCAAGGAGAAGCTGATCGGCCAGGCCGCCTTCTTCAATGCGATGGAATACTGCGTCAAGAGGATGGGGAAGGGTTCGTGCTCGGGCGAAATTATCGCCGGGGTCGAGCCGATCGAGGACACGATCAAGGCCATCGACTACATCACCGGCGTCGGCGCTTTCCCCACGGTCTGCATCTTTCGCCCCACGATCGGCTCCGCCATGGAGCGCTTCCCCACGCCGAAGACCGATGAGATGCTGGACGTCATGCGCTACATGTACGATGCCTGCCGCCGGAGCGGCATCCCGATCGGCCTGGCCCCCAACATCGAGGTCAGCCTGATCGTCAACCCCGACGACGCCCGCTACCTCGTTCAGCGCGACTGGCGCGTCCGCCTCTACGAACTCCGCCTGGCCGCGCTGAAGGTGCTGGCTGCGCCCTACTTCGCACGGGAGCTCAGGCCGAGGGGGAATCGGGGCGGGCCGGCGATTCCCTGCTTTCAGAATACGGCTTCGCCATCCCGGGCGTAACAACACCGTATCAAGTACAGCCAATTCGAACCCTGCGGAATCCTCCGGACTGGGCCAATTCGATTCGCCGGTGCTACCATTCCGCCGTCAGCATCCCGGACCGACGATCTCAGGGGGCCAGGTTGGCTCGGAAGGAGCGGAGGTTCAGGTCCAGCGGCGCCCGGGCCACGGCTTGAGTGCTTCCGAAAGGAGTGAATCATGAGTTTGCAATTGGGTCAGGAGGCCCCGAATTTCCAGGCCGAGACCACGCAAGGCTCCATCAACTTCCATGACTGGATTGGCGATTCCTGGGCGGTGCTCTTCTCGCACCCCAAGGATTTCACCCCCGTCTGCACGACGGAGCTTGGATACATGGCCCGTCTCAAGCCCGAGTTCGACAAGCGGAATACTAAGATCATCGGCCTCAGTGTCGATCCGGTGGATCGGCATGCGCAGTGGGCGGAGGATATTCGCGAAACGCAGGGGCATGCGCCGAACTTTCCGATGATCGGCGATACCGATCTGTCCGTTTCCAAGCTCTACGGCATGCTGCCGGCCAGCCTGTCGGGAACCTTCGAGGGGCGGACCGCCGCCGACAACCAGACCGTTCGAAACGTCTTCGTCATCGGCCCGGACAAGAAGGTCAAGTTGATCATCGCCTATCCGATGACCACCGGCCGCAACTTCGACGAAGTCCTCCGCGTGATCGACTCCATGCAGCTCACCGCCAGGCACAAGGTGGCCACACCGGTGAACTGGCACCAGGGCGAGGACGTCATCATCGCCGGATCCGTCTCGGACGAAGATGCCAAAAAGACCTATCCGGATGGTTGGAAGGCTCCGCGCCCCTACCTCCGCATCGTTCCGCAGCCCAAGTCCTGATCGCCGCGCAACTCAACCCTCAACGGGAGTCATCAATCCATGGCGTCCAAGAAAACACTTCCAAAAGGCAAGAAGGCCGGCAGTGGAGCCGTCCTCAAGGAAAAGTCCGTCAAGGCGCGCCCGGGTACAGTGGATGGCGGGGTGGATGAACGCGCCATTGCGCGCAAGAACGCCAAACCGCGCAGCGCCCGGCAGAGCAACCGCGGCAGCTGATCCCTGGAACTGCCTGAAGTCACGTCACTTCGGTAGGGGAAGGGCCGCCGCACGGCATGTCAGCTGCGTGGCGGCCCGCGTTGGCGCTACCGACTATCGAGAAACGTCCCGCGGTCCAGGTCCGCAAAGGCCTCCTTCAGTTGCTCTTGCGTGTTCATCACGATCGGGCCATGCCAGGCCACCGGTTCCTGCAGCGGCTTGCCGGACACGAGAAGGAATCGGATCCCTTCGTCGCCTGCCTGCACGGTCACCTCGTCGCCGCCGTCGAACAGGACCAGTGATCGATTGTCGGCTTCGGTGGGGGGCTGCCGCCCTTCGGCATCTCCTGGTGAATGATGCCGCGGCCCGCCGTCATCCACTGCACATCCCCCGGTCTGATGGCCCCGCGATTCCCGATGCTGTTCGCATGATCGACCGTGCCGGCCAGCACGTAGGTGATCGTCTCGATACCCCGATGCGGATGCCAGGGAAAACCGGCCAGGTAGTCTTCGGGCCGTTCATTCCGAAAGTCGTCGAGCAACAGGAAAGGATCGAAATCCGAGGTGTTGCCGAATCCGAAGGCGCGGCGCAGGTGCACGCCCGCCCCCTCCAGCGTCGGCGTGGCCTTGATCAATCGCTTG
>JAWXBZ010000244.1:0-2909 GCA_034440375.1 Candidatus Eiseniibacteriota bacterium | reverse complement strand
AGTCATGTCCGGCTTCCGGGTAGACCGTCGTACGCATGTCGCCGTGGACGCGGGCCATGGCGTCGGCCATCTCCTGCATGGCAGTGACGGGTATGACGGTGTCCTTCGCGCCGTGAAAAGCCCAGATGGGGAGGCGCCGCATCCGGAAGGCCAGGTCGGGATCACCGGCGCCGCACACCGGTGCGATGGCCGCGAATCGATCCGGGTGGGCGGCGGCCAGCGCCCAGGTGCCGAGCCCGCCCATGCTGAGACCGGTCACGTACACGCGGCGTGGATCGACCCGGTAGCGGACCAGCGCATCATCCAGCAGGGCATTCAGCCCCTCCACCATCAGGTCGCTTTCCCACCGCGAGCCAGCCGGGCACTGGGGCGAAAGGACGATGGCCGGAATCTCCATACCTTCGCCCAGCTCCTTCGGCAGACCGTTGACCTTGACGCGGTCCAACTCGTTCCCACGCTCGCCGGAACCGTGCAGGAAGAGTATGAGCGGCCACGCTTGCGTGGTGTCAGCGCCGTACCCAATCGGCAGGTACACCAGGTGACGCAGCTCCACGTCCCTGCAGACGGTCTGCGTGAAGCTGGCGGGCTGTTGGCGGTCGGCGGCGACGGACGGTGAGGCGAGGGCGACGACAAGCAGCCACCAGGAGACAATCCGATTCCACGCCGGGGCCACGCCCGAAAGATCAAAAATGCTCATCGCTCCGGCGGATCGCTTCCCGGCGGGACAGGATCAGCCTGTCCCATGGCCCGCCCTGCCAGTTGTCGTGGCGAGGCCGCGCACGAACCCATGGAGGCAGTTCGAACAGCAGGTAGGCCCCCAGTGCCTGCGCATAGGGCTCGTATGACAGTCGGAGTTCGCCCAGCCGGGTCTCGAATTCGTCGCCGGACGCCGGGTCCAGCTCCCACTCCGCGAGAAGGGTTCGCAGGGCGGGCAGGTCCCCGGGCGCGAGCCGTTCGGGCATTCCGGGCGTGAAGTTCGGAACGAAATTCTGGGTGATGTCGACCAGGGCATGTCGCGCCATCGCAAAGGTGGCGAGCCCGCGCGGGCATCCATCAGGGAGATCTCGATTTCCCGCTGCGCGAACGCGCCATACATGGTGGGCAGGTAACCGACCACGGTCCCCAGGAATCCGAATCCGAGCCCGGCTTCCAATACGGCCAAGATGCGGCCGAGCGTCGTCGTCGGCGTGAAATCGCCGAAGCCGAGTGTGAAAAACGTCTCGCCGCTCATGTATAGCTGGAGGCCGAAGCTCTGCCAAAAGTCACCGACTCCACCGTTCGTGACGACGCCAAGCAGCGCGAAGCCAACGACGAGACCTCCCATCCAGCAGAAGAGGAGGACGATCAGCGACAGCGGCCCGTAGAATCCCAGCATCCCCTCCCGCCGGGACGGTTTCCGGACGCGCCGGGCCACGAAACGCCAGATGCGCCAGGTGGCCAGGTAGAAGTAGCGCGTCAGCCGCACCCGCCGCCCGATGCGACGCGGCACGAGGATGGTCTCAAAGGCATCCCACAGGATGATCAGGATGAGCGCGGTGCCGACGACCACCGGGACGAATGCTGGGATCGACATGTGGGGGATGTTACGTCAGGTGGGGCGGAATGGGGATCCACTTCGTCAGTCGAGAATGCCGGGTTCGAGGCAAGGGAGTATGCTTATTGCGTAAGCCCCTCCGCATCCCGCAAGAGGCGTGGTCACATGAGCGCAGACCCAACGAACGACACCCATCCCGCCATCGAAGCCCTGCTGGTCGAGGGCTATCGCAGGATGTCTCCATCCCAGAAGATGGAGCGTGTGTGCGAGCTCACGCGTGCGCTACATGAGCTGGCCTTGCAGGATGTTCGTCGGCGTTACCCGGAGGCGGGCGTCCGGGAACTGGAACTTCGCGTCGCGTCACGTCGGTTGGCGCCGGAGTTGATGCGGCGTGCCTTCGGCTGGGACCCCCGCGAAGCAGGGTACTGATGCTCCAGGAGCCCCTCCTTGTCGTGGAGTGGGATTCGAACTCACGAGGCCTCATGGATCCAAAGGATGTGCACCGGTGAAAAGCAAAAAATGGACTGTGCTGCTGGCCGCTACGCTAAGTACCTTTTGCCTGACAATCGCTCATGCACAGCGGGTGTGTGACACCAATCTGGTGCAGAATCCCGGGTGCGAGGAACCATTGGTTTCCGGTGAAATTCCGAGCTGGACGGAGTCAGGTGGAAGCCAGTGGACGTGTCGCTCAACCAACCCCCAGCCAATATATGGCGCCGCGTTCTTTGCTCCCTTTCAAGGGGATAGCGTCGAACTTGTTCAAGAAGTTGACATCACAGGATCGACTGGCTACCTGGCATCATTTAGCATCTCCGGACTGGTCTGGACCGCCGACGAAAGCCCCTCGGATGTGGCTCGTGTCATTTTCGAGTTCCTCGGACCCGGCGGTGTGTTGCTGGGCTCGTATGACACCGGTGAGCTGTCCACGGGCGGGGCGTGGATGGGCATAGGATGCTGCTGCGAATGCCATCCACACAACACCGAAGTTGTCCGAGTCCGACTATTAGGACTAAAAAGGTCTGGGACCCAGCTGGATGCTGTATTTGATGACATCCGCGTATTCCCGCATTGCCCCGATCCAATTGAATCCACAACCTGGGGGCACATCAAGTCCAGGCTGCCGTAAGCCTTGAAGGCGGGTCGATCGCGTCGCCGGGGATCATTCTGACTTGACCACCTTGCCTTCCACCCGACCCCCGGCGGCTTCCAAGCGCACCAGGTATACGCCGGCGGTGGCGGTGCCGCCGGATTCGGTGCGGCCGTCCCAGTCGAGGCGGTGCGGGCCGGCGGGCAGGCGGCCGTGGGTCATCCGGCGGACGAGGCGGCCGGTGATGTCATATATGCCGAGCGTCACTTCGGACGCTGCCGGCAGCGT
>JAWXBZ010000243.1:0-6079 GCA_034440375.1 Candidatus Eiseniibacteriota bacterium | reverse complement strand
GTCCCCCCACCGACCCCTATCCCTTCTTCCCCCGCTTCTTCGCCAGGAGCTTCTCCATCTCGTCCATCACGGAGTTCATTTCCCGCATGGCGGCCTTGAACGGCTCCGAGGTCGTCATGTCGACGCCGGCTTCCCGGAGCAGATCAACCGGGTACTTGGATGAGCCTGAGGAGAGCATCTTGAGGTAGGCGTCGCGCTTGGCCGTTTTGCCTTCGCCCATGGCCTGTTCCTCCAGGATGCCGTGTGCCAGGGAGGTCGAGGCGATCATGCTGGTGGCGTACTGGAAGACATAGAAGTTGTAGTAAAAGTGATTCACGAAGGCCCACTCGACCGCGTACAGGGAATCGACCGAACAGATCCCCTTGTCATGGCCGTAGTACTTTCGCACGAGGCCCAGGTAAGTCTCGTTGAGGTTTTCGCCGGTCAAAGGCTCGCCCTTTTCGGCCTGCTCGTGGATCGCCAGTTCGAACTCGGCGAACATCGTCTGGCGGAAGAGGGTCGTCCGCATGTTTTCGAGATAGCTGCCGAGCAGGAAGAGGCGGGTCGCCTCGTCCTGGGTGCGGATCAGCATGGTGTGAAGCAGGAAGTTTTCGTTCGCCGTCGAGGCCACTTCGGCCACGAAGGTGGCGTAATCGTGGGTGACGAACGGTTGATTCTTCATGGAGAGATAGGTGTGCATCGAGTGGCCCGCTTCGTGGGCCAGCGTGCCGACGTCATCGTACGTTCCGTTGAAATTCTGGAGCTGATACGGGTGCACGCCGTAAACGCCGGTGGAGTACGCGCCGGAGCGCTTGCCGGTGGTGGGCATCCAATCCATCCAGCCGCCGCTGAAGGCTTCCTTCAAGACATCCACGTACTCCGTACCCAGTACCCGGGTGGCTTCGATCGTCACTTCCTGGGCCGATTCCGGCGTGAACGCCATGTCGACCTCGGCCACCATGGGCGCGTAGAGATCTTCGTAGCCCAGGTCTTTCAGTCCCATCATTCGCTGGCGTAGCGCGAGGTAGCGATGGAGCGTCGGCAGGTTCTCATTGACGTCGGCAAGAAGGCGCTTGTACACGGTGACCGGCACGTTGTCGCTGAAGAGGGCCGCCTGGAGGCAGCTGTCGAACTTGCGGATGTCCTTGTTGAAGACATGCGCCTTGACGCCGGAGTAGAGGCTCGTGCCGATCGTCCGCTTGAAATTGTCATGTGCCTTCCAGAATTCCTGGAAGACCAGCTTTCGGTCCGCGCGGTTCGGCGCCTGGCGCCAGCGCGAATAGGCGGCGCCGTCCAGCCGGACCGACTCACCGGTCGAAAGGGTGATGGTCGGGTAGGGGAAATCGGCATCCGTCAGGATCGAGTAGATCTCCTCGCCGGTGCCGGCCATGTCGCCGGCCATGGCCGCAATCCGCTCCTCGGGACCCGAGAGCGTGTGCGGGGCATAGCGAAGCATGTTGTCCAGCAGCACCCGGTACTCGTTCAGTTTCGGCTCGGCGGCGACCATCGCGTTGACCTTGTCGGCTCCAAGTGCGATCAACTCCGGTCGGATGTACGAGGAGGCGGAGCTGAAGTCGGTGCCGATCTTCGAGGCCCCCTGCTGCATCTCCTGGGATTTCGACACGCGGGTGTCGACATCGAACGTCATGCTGGCATATGAGGAGAGGCGTGACAGTTCCTGGATCTGCCCCATCCACGAGTTCAGTGCCTCGAGCAGCACCGCCGGTGATTCGCCCAGCCGCCCCTTGTAGGTGTTGATTGCCGTGACTTTCCCGGCAAGGCGCTCACGGGCAGCCTCCCAGTCGGCCTCTGTGGCGTACAGGTCGGTGATATCCCACTTGTACTTTGCGTCGACTTCCGATCGCTCGGTGGCATGGGCCTGTGGCATCGGACACGCCGCGACGATTACCAGGAGGGCCATGCAGGCCAGCGATGGCAAGAGGCGCGGCAAACGGTTCGAGGAACAACCTTCACAGATCATGGAATGGATCTCCTGACTGGATAACAGTCCGGCCGGGAGGCCAGCCGTTGTTCGTTGCCTGGGACCGCGGGACCGCAAATGAAACCGGCGGCGGAGCGGATTCTACCCGCGCCCGCCGCCGTCATCCAGTCATCGTATGGATCCGACCGGTAAAAAGATTGTAACGACGCCCTCCGATCGGTCAGGGGGCCACCGGGTCGGCGAGGATCGAGTCGCTCTTACGTCCCCGACAGGTAGTCGGAGGCGTACGCGACCTGCTCCGTCGTCAGCTTGTCCACCTTCATCCCCAGCGTTTCGAGCTTCAGCCTGGCCAGGTTCTGGTCCTGCGCCTCGGGGATGTCGTGGACGGTCGGCTCCATCTTCTTGCCGTCCTTCGCCAACCGCACCAGCGAGAGGAACTGGTTGGCAAACGACATGTCCATGACTTCCGAGGGGTGTCCTTCGGCGGCGGCCAGGTTGACCAGGCGCCCCTGGGCCAGGACGTAAATCGACTTGCCGCTCTTGAGGGTATATTCCTCGCAGTCGGGGCGGATCGTCTGGACTTTCTTCGTCAGCTTGCCGAGTTCACCCAGGTTGATCTCGCAATCGTAGTGGCCGGTGTTGCAGACGATGGCGCCATCCTTCATCCGCTCGAAGTGGCGGGTGACGATGACATCCTTCATGCCGGTGGCGGTGATGAAGATGTCGCCGATCCTGGCGGCATCATCCATCTTCATGACCTGGTAACCGTCCAGGTGGGCCTTGAGAGCCATCGTCGGCTTGACCTCGGTGACGATGACCTTGGCCCCCATCCCGGAGGCACGCATGGCCACGCCCTTGCCGCAGTGACCGTAGCCGGCCACCACGAAATTGCGGCCCGCCAGGAAGACGCTGGTGGCGCGAAGAATGCCGTCGATGGACGACTGGCCGGTGCCGTAAACGTTGTCGAAATCCCACTTCGTCTCGGCGTCGTTGACGGCGATGACCGGATAGCGAAGCTTGCCGTCGGCGGCCATGGCCCGCAGGCGGTGCACGCCGGTGGTCGTCTCCTCGGTGCCGCCGATGATCCCCTCGATGGACTTCTGGGCGCGCGTGTGGACGGAGATGATGAGGTCGGCGCCGTCATCCAGCGTCAGCGTCGGCTTCATGTCGAGTGTGCGGTCGATGCACCAGTAGAACTGCTCGACGTTCATGCCGTGCCAGGCGTAGATCGAGTGGCCTGCCTTGGCCAACGCCGCCGCCACATCGTCCTGCGTGGACAGGGGATTGCAGCCCGACCAGGAGATCTGGGCGCCCGCGGCCACCAGCGTTTCGACCAGCACCGCCGTTTCCTTGGTCACGTGCAGGCACCCGGTGACCCTCATTCCCTTCAGGCTCTTCAGCTTTGCATGCTTTTCGCGCAGTGCCATCAGCACCGGCATCTTGCTCTGTGCCCAATCGATCTTCATCCGTCCGGCGGCAGCCTGACTGATATCGCGGACCTTGAATCCCTTGCCTTCGCTGAACTTCTCGGGGGGCATCTTCATCTCCTCGTTCTGGGTTGGGTGCGGGTAGCACGTTTGGAATCGGATGAAACAGTCTTGCGGGCGTCCGCGCGTCCACTTCTTACCGGGCGCGGGTTCACATCGGTCGGTGTGTCGGTTCGGACCGCTTCGACCCACTGGAGTCGCAGGTTTCGGAGTCGCCTGTCGGCGCCCGGTCGATCGCGTCGCCCGGAGCTGATCGGCGCCGGGCCCTCCTCGATCAGGATCTCGCCGAAGCCGGCCTGACCGAACCAGCCGTGCAGCGCCTTCGGGTCGAATCCGGGCCAGACATCCCCCTCCTCGTCCTTCAACCAATCCTCGCGGTGGGGGAGGAAATCGACCACCACGGCGCGACCGCCGGGGGCAAGGATGCGGGCCATCTCGCGCACGGCCACTTCCGGCCGCGCGGCATGGTGAAGCACGAGACTGGCGATGACGCCGTCGGCCGAGGCGTTCGCCAGCGGCACCGCCTCGAGTTCCCCCCGGATGAAGGTGATGTTGGGGAGGCGGAGCGCCGCGGCCCTGGCCCTCGCGTGGGTCAGCATCGCTCCCGAAAAGTCGAGCGCCACCACCCGCCCGGCGCGCGTCGCGAGCTGGGGCAGGAGGTCGCCGGCGCCGGTGCCGAGATCGACGATCGTGCCGCGCCGGGGAAGCAGCCCGGCCAGCGTCCGCCAGGCGGTCGCATCGCCGAACCGGGATTGACGGGTCCCGGCGTTTCCCCCGGCAACGCTGCCATAGTAATGACGGGCCACCTGCTGGCGTTCCTTGAGGACACGCTCGAGACGCGCCCGGTCCCGGTCATGTTCGGATCCCGGCGCCAGAAGGAGAGGCCGGAGCGCGTCGATCACCGTCCGGGCCATCGGCGCGGAGCCGTCCGTCGCCAGCCGGTGAAAGACCCACGATCCGGACTTTCGGTCGGCCACCAGGCCGGCTTCCTTGAGGAGGGCCAGCTGCCGTGACACGGTCGGCTGGGGGAGTCCGACGACACGCAGTATTTCGGCCACGTTCAACTCCTCCCAGGCCAGCAGCCGGAGGAGGCGCAGCCGGGCCGGGTCGCCCAGGGCGCGGAAGAGTCGGGCCGGATCGGCATCGGGTCGTTTCGTCATATTCGAATATCCGAATATGATAATACGGAACTCCCGTCCAGCGGGTCAAGCCGAAAAGGGGAGCGAAAGCGGAGCCGGACCAGCCAAATCGTCTGTCCGCCACCGACGGCTTCCCAACGGCGGCGGGGGAGACCGTCCGCAGTCTCCCCCGCCGTCGTTATCAGCGCAGATCCGTTCGGTCGCTGGCGGCTCAGTAACTGAACACGGCGTACAGCAATCCCCAGGACTCGTCGAGGCTGTTACGGTCCCGGTTGGAGTTCGAGACGAGGCGCCCCTCGGCGCTCAGCTTGACGAAGGGGACCGGATTCCAGTCGATGCCGGCGGCGTAGCGTCGGGCCACGCGGGTCGTGGCGTCGGAGTCCTGGTCCATGAAATCCATGTAGTTCATTTCGCCGCGGAGCGTGACGCCCCGGCTGACGTAGAACTCTCCATGAAGCAAGGCGCCGCTGACCTGTTCGTCGCCGATCGAACCCGAAGACTGATTCTCGCCGGTGTTCACCTCGGCCAGCAGGGCAAACTTCGACTGGCCGAACATGAGGAAGGCGCCCAGGCGGGTCTGCTGACTTGCTTCGTCGCCATCGCCCAGGCCGTTATAGCGGGCCGACGCGCCGAGGAACAGGTGACCTGACTGGATACCGAGCCGGCCGGTGACCATCTTCTCCTCAAGCTTCGTGAAGTTGGGCCTCGAGCTCCCCTGTGGGTCCTGGTATGCCACCTGCGCGTAGACACTCTTCTTCGTGAAGCCGACCTCGACGCCGGGATAGCTTCTCCGCGGATCGACATCCATCATCCCCTCCTCGCCCGGCGGGTTCGATTGCGCGCCACGGGTGAAGGCCGTGTGGTCGTCGAGCCGGAGCCCGTAGGGAGTTCGCAACTGGCCGGCCTTCACGTGCAGGTTGAGCGAGGTGAGGCCGCGAAGCATGCCGTACCAGTCACGCTCCTTCTGACTCGAAGCCGCCAGATCATGGGAGTAGTACAACACCACGTGGTCCGCCGGCGTGAAGCCGAGGTAGACGGCTCCCTGCATGGCGAAAGGGGCGAAGGTTCGCGGGGTGTCGTCAGCCGCGGGTCCGCCGTCGTCGTAATGTTCGGATGTATCATAGGAAAGGCTGGTGGCCCGCAGGTCCGAACCGATGCGCACGCCCTTCGTCAATTCCGGATCGGCCGGCCACTCCTCGAACTTCGGTTCCACCTCGAAGGCATGCCGCCCCCGCTGGTAACTGAATCCGTTTCCGTTCCTCAAGCCCCCGCCATCCGGATCAACATGGCAGGAGACACAGTTCATCCCCTCGCGCGCCGCGTATTGAGGCCGGGCGAGCGCATCGCCCGACAGCAGCATCAAGCCTCCGGTCAGTATCGACATCACGGCGATTTCAACGGCGGAACCGACCCTGCTGAATACCATTTGCATCGCTGCCTCCCTCACCTGGACATGCCGGCCCGGCACCAACGTGCCGCGATCCTCGTGCGCGCGTCCCCCTGGCCGCAGTCTAGTAAGACCGCCACGCGAG
>JAWXBZ010000242.1:0-8027 GCA_034440375.1 Candidatus Eiseniibacteriota bacterium | reverse complement strand
GCGTGGGAGGCCGCGCGCCAGGCCGGCTTCGATATGGACTTGCTGGAAGACAGTCTTCAGAGGTCTCCGGCCGAACGCCTTCGGCTTCACGATCTGGCACTCGCCACTGCCAGCATGCTTCGCCGGGCCATGAAGGAGCGCGACCGTGCAATCGACGCTGATCAAGAGCCTGATCGAGGGTGAGGTCCCGTTCGTGCTCATTGGCGGCATGGCCGCGGTGGCGCATGGGTCGTCATTGATGACGCGCGACCTTGATGTCTGCGTTCCCGTCGAGGCCGCCACCTTCCTTCGAATCCAGTCGGCGTTGGTCTCTCACAATCCCCGGGTGCGCGCCGGGAGCGGCTGGATTCCGCTGGACCTGTCCCAGGAGTTCGCGGACCGACTCAGGAACCTGTACGTCGTGACGGACCTGGGGAAGCTCGATTGCCTCGGGGAGGTGGCCGGAATCGGGGACTACCAGGCAGCCCTTGCCGATAGCATCGAGCTTCAGCTCGATGGCCGGTCATGTCGGACGTTGTCGCTCGACGCACTGATTCGGTCGAAGGAAGCCATGGGGCGCCCCCGGGATTTGCTGGCAGTGACCGAGCTACGTGCGTTGCGTGAATCGAGCCGGGGCGACGAGTAAACGGGCGTCGTCCAATGCTGTGCTATTCTTGATGCCCGCTGAACTGAAAGTCAAAGCACCAGCCCCACTCACCCCTCCGGACTCTGCGAGGCCCATGGACTTTGCATATACAGAGGAACAGGAAAATCTCCGCAAGGAGATCGTCCGGTTTGCGCGCCAGAAGCTGAATGCCGGAGTCGAGCAGCGGGATCAAGAGCATGCCTTCTCGCACGAGAACTGGGCGGCAGCCGGCGAAATGGGGCTGCCGGGGCTGCCGGTTCCGGTGGAGTATGGCGGGCTGGGGCTGGATCCGTTGACGACGGCCATTGCGCTGGAGGCCTTTGGTTACGGGTGCGAGGACTCGGGGCTGGTCTTTTCCGTGTGCGCCCACCTGCTGGCCTGCGTGGTGCCGATCTGGAAGCATGGCACCGAGGAGCAGAAGCAGCGCTGGCTGCCACGGCTGGCCAATGGCGAGTTGATTGCCGTGAACTGCATGTCCGAGCCGGGCTCCGGCTCCGATGCGTTTTCCATGACGACGCGCGCGGTGGCGGACGGTGAGGGGTTCCGGATTACCGGCACGAAGACGTTTGCCTCCAACGGGCCGGTGGCCGACCTGGCGCTGGTGTTTGCCATGACCGACCCAGAGAAGGGGTTCAGCGGCGGGTGCACGGCGTTCGTGGTCGAGAAAGGCGCGCCCGGATACCAGCTGGGGCAGACATTCCACAAGATGGGGCTGCGTACCTCCCCCATTGGCGAGATGGTGTTTGACGACGTGTACGTGGGGCCGGAGAACGTCATCGGTGGCGTGGGCGCGGGGTCGGGCCACTTCATGGCGGCCATGGACTGGGAGCGCATCTGCCTGTTTGCCAGCCACGTGGGCACGCTGCAGCGGATCATGGAGCACGCCATCAAGTACGCACGCACCCGCAAGCAGTTCGGCCAGCCGATAGGCAAGTTCCAGGCCGTGTCCCACCGGATCGTGGACATGAAGGTATCGCTCGAGGCGGCCCGCTGGCTCACCTACCGCTCGGCGTGGCTCCTGGGAAACAAGAAGCACGTGTCGATGGAAGCCTCCATCACCAAGGTGTTCGTCAGCGAGTCGTTGATGAAGGCGGCGCTGGGCAACGTGCAGGTGCTGGGCGGCTACGGGTTCATGTCCGAATATCCGGCCGAGCGGGCCCTGCGCGATGCGGTGGGCTCCACGCTCTACTCCGGCACCAACGAGATTCAGCGGAATATCATCGCCAGCTGGCTGGGCCTGTAGCGTGGCGGAAATGGCCGTTGCGCGGGGCGTTGCCCTGCGTACCTGGTTTCCGGTTGTGCTCGGTTTCCTGCTGGTGGGCGTGGGTCTTGCTCCGGAAATCCTGCCGATCAGCAGCCAGCCAGGAATCGGTCATTCGCAAATTCAGATGATCCTCCTCGGGTCGGTGATGGCCGCGTTGGGCCTTTTCCTGCGCGGGGCTCGGGCACCTGGGCTCGGCGACTTCGCCCTGGCGGCCGGAGCCGCAGCCCTTGGCACTTCGCCGGGTCTGACGGCTCACGCGGGGTTCTGGCGGGCCATCGGCGCCGGATTGGTGCTCGGTGCGGCGCTGACTCCCGCGGTGCAGGCTGGACGCTGGCGCCGGGAGGTGGATGCCTCCGGAAGCCTCTCGATGAAAAATCTCGCCTGGTTTGTGCTGGCTGTTGCGCAGGCCGCGCTGGCGGTGTTGATCATCCGCCAGTATCACCTGGAAAACGAAGCCCTCTTCCAGAGCACGATCGTCATCGCGCTGACCGGCTTCCTGATCAATTTTGTTCTGCCCCGCTCAGTACGAATGGTCTTCTTCGTCCTGCTCTCGATGGGGGGATTCATCGCCATTCTTGGCTTCAAGATCTTTGCGGCTTTGCTGGTGCCCTCGGCGCTCCTGATCGGCATCTGCTGGCTGCCGATGGCGATGAAATTCCGCGTGATGATGTTGATCGGGGTGAGCGGCACTCTGGCTGTTTTGCGCGCATCGCCACTTGCCACGATTCTACCCGGCGCCGTGTGGCCGCTTCTCGGCTCCATCTTCATGTTCCGGCTGATTGTGTATGTATACGACATGGCCCATGCCAGGACGAAGCCGACCCTGTCGAGCACGCTGGCCTACTTCTTCATGCTTCCGAACGTCGTCTTTCCTTTTTTCCCGGTCATCGACTACACCATGTTTCGCCGCGTGTATCACGACACGGACGAACGCCGGATCCATCAGGATGGCGCGATCTTCCTTTTCTGGGGCGTCCTGCATCTGATCCTGTACCGGGTGGTCAGCTATTACCTGCTCATTTCGCCGGATCAGGTGGTCACCGTCGGCGATCTCGGCCGCTATCTCGTTTCAAACTTTCTCCTTTATCTGCGCGTGTCGGGGCAGTTCCATCTCATCATCGGCATCCTGCACCTCTTCGGCTTCCACCTTCCGCGAACGAACAACCGCTACTTCCTGGCCTCGAGCTTCACGGACCTCTGGCGGCGCATCAACATCTACTGGAAAGACTTCATGTTGAAGGTCTTTTACTGGCCGATCTTCTTCCGGCTGAAAAAATTCGGCGAAACAAGGGCCCTCGTGCTGTCCACTATCCTGGTTTTCCTGTTGACATGGTTTTTCCATGCCTACCAGTGGTTCTGGCTGCGCGGCACATTTCTTTTCACCGGGCCGGACATCCTCTTCTGGACCGTGCTCGGCGTGCTGGTGGTCATCAATTCCTTGATCGAGCTCAAGGCCGGCCGCAAGCGGACACTTGGCCGGGCCGAACGCTCGCCTTCCGAATGGGCCGGCCTCGTTGCGCAATCGAGCGTCACGTTCTTCGTGATGGCCACGCTCTGGTCGCTCTGGTCGTCCGCCTCGGTGGCCGAATGGGGTCGACTCTGGTCGGTGGTACCCAGGTCACTCGGAATGATGGCCGGCTTCGTGCTGACTTCCGGTCTCCTGCTGGCCGGCGTCTGGCTCGGGCCGCTGCGGAAAGGCACCGAAGGAGGCACGGTGACAGCTTCCGCGCCGGCACCCGCTGCGCGCAAGCTCGGCGCGAAGCCCGCCAGCCCGGTGGTTCGCCTGGCACCGGGACTGGCTGTCGGTGCGGCGCTGCTGGCGGTCTACCTGGTCGGCATTCCAGGTATCAGCGATCGATTGGGGGACGACGCGGCACGGGTCATGCGCGATCTGCGCTGGAGTCGCCTCAGCGACAGGGACCAGGCCAGAAAGGAGCGTGGCTATTACGAAAACCTCAACGCCGTGAACAGCTTCAACAGCCAGCTCTGGGAGTTGTACATGCGCCGGCCGGTTTACCAGGAGATCTGGAACACCGATGCCGTGCGCAAGACGGGAGATTTTCTCGTCAATGAACTGAACCCGAACATCAACATCCTATTTCGTGGTTCGCCCTATCGCACCAATCGGTGGGCGATGCGCGACCAGGATTACGACCGGACGCCACCGCCCGGCACGTTTCGCATGGCGCTCCTCGGTGATTCACATGCCGAAGGATGGGGTGTAAGCAATGAGGAAAAATTTGAACATCTCCTCGAGATGCGCATCAATGCCGAGCGCCCGTTTCGGCAGTTCAACAAGTTTGAGCTGCTCAACTTCGCTGTTGGCGGCCATCTCCCATCGCAAATGCTGCTGACTCTCGAAAGCAAGGTCTTTGACTTCCAGCCGCATGCCGTGATGCTCGTCGCCCATCCCGGCGATGGCGAGCGGGTTTTGTACCATTTGGCCACGGGAGTCATCGAACACCTGCCAAACCCCTACCCCGATCTCGACGAGTTCACGAAGCGCTCCGACATCACCGATACGATGACCGCACCCGATGCCGTCCAGTTGATGATGCCCGACGCCGATTCAGCGCTGGCCATCGTCTACCGCCGGATGGTCGCCGCCTGCCGCGAGAAGGGTGTCACCCCTGTCTGGGTCTACATTCCTGACGTGCCCGGTCGCGCTGACCCTGGCGACCGTGGCCCGATGCTGGCGATGGCGGCGCGGGCCGGATTCATCACCCTGGACCTCGGCGACGTGTTTGACGGTTTCGAACAGGATCGGGTGCGCATCGGCGAATGGGACCAGCACCCGAATCGATTCGCCCATGTGGTGATGGCCGAGCGGCTGCGCCTGGAGTTGCTCAGGCGACCGGAAATATTCCGCGTGGCGGCTGGCGATTCGATCGATTCCCGCTGACGATTACCCGCCCGGCGTGTGCAATAAAGCGGGGACCGTCCCCACCCCGAAGAGCAGAACACGGTCCCCCTGAGACGGTTGCAAGGGTGCCGAAACATTGATGTAGAACCGGATCAGACTACTGTTTGTCGTGTTTACTTCTTGTCGTCGTCGTCGTCATCATTTTTGTCGTCATCGTCCGAGGTCAGCTGTGCCCGGATGGCGCCCGAAGGATAGACGACGTTATGTACGTTCACGTAGTAACTCCCGGGGTTCCTGATGATATTCCTGGCCAGTTCCCGGTCGACGCTGACGCAACGGGTCGTCGAGTTGGAGCCGGAGAGGGTAAGGGCCACGACTACCGGCCCGGCCTCGCCCGCGGGGGCGAGGTGAATGTGGGCAGCCGTGGCCGGATCGATGGCAGTCCACGACAGCGTGTAGCAGATTTCTCCGCTGCCGGGGTTGACGGACATGTCGAAGGTGCCGGTTCCATCGGGATCGCCGGGGCCGGGTACTTCGGTGGCGCCATTCAGAGAGACGTAGAAGGGCTTGCCACCGCTGTAGGACATGCCGGCAATCAGACTGATCATCGCAATCGCGGTTGCGGCAGTCAGGGCGTATTTCTTCATGGGTGCGAACTCCTATGGTGAATGGATGACAAGCTGTTGTTGACCTGCAGATAGAGCACGCAAGGATTGGGCCACTTGACCCCATCCTTTGAAATCCGGCCCGCCGAGTGATCCGTGCCCGGACACACACCGTCCGGATCCGGACGCAAACTGTCGACCATGGACCTGTAAATCGTTACAGGACATCAGCTGCTGCCTGGTCTCATGCTTGCTCTATCCCCGTCATAACCGGGGAGAGGTCATGGATCGACCGATTGAACCAACAGTGCTGGATCGACAAAAACGGCGGCGATGGATATCACTCGCTGGTGGTGGGACGGTCATTCTGTCCCTGTGGCTCCTCCTGCCCGGCTGGGTCCGCCCCTCGGTGGACCGAACGCGGATCACGACGGCACGGGTTGGGCGTGGGCCCATCGACGTCACACTGAGTGCCTTCGGTCGTGGCCGGCGAACCAATTCTTGAGATGGACAACGGTGCCTCGCGGCTCGAGGTGGAACGGCTGACCCGGCAGATGGCGGTCAAGGCCAACGAGCGCGAGCAGGCACGGGTCGACCAGGACAACCGGCTCTCCGAGCTCAAGAGCCAATCGGAAATCAAGAATCTGGAACTTCGATCCCGTGAGTTCGAAAGTCCTTTCGCGAGGCATGGCCGCGAGAGACATGCCGGGGGTGATCACCTGGGTCGTCGGAAGCGAAGGGGCTTCGGTGAACGGGCCCTGACCGCACGCGGAGGTGCCACCCCGTCGTGCTTGTGTTTCCCGGCCGGGAGGTGTCAAATCTAGATGCGACCCAACTCTGGCAGGCAACGGGCGGCGCTACGCGCCGCCGCTCATGCCCAGCGTCAGGCACAATCGACCACAATCCGGCGAGGGAGGAAATCATGACGAATTTGCAAGCCACGCTGATCGATGGGTTGAAGGAGGGCTTCAGCGGCGAGATTCTCCTTCCGAGCAACGATGCCTATGAAGGCGCGCGCAAGATCTGGAACGCGATGATCGACAAGCGCCCCGCCCTCATCGTCCGTTGCGCCACCACCTCGGACGTTGTCCGTGCGGTGAATTTCGCGAGGGAAAACGGGCTCCTGCTTGCGGTCCGCGGTGGCGGGCACAACATCGCCGGCAACGCCATCTGCGACGACGGGATCGTGATCGACCTCTCGGGGATGAAGGCCGCAAGCGTCGACGTGGCCGCGCGTCGCGTCACCATCGAGGGCGGTGCCACGCTTGCCGACCTCGATGCCGCCACGCAGGCCCATGGCCTCGCGACGCCGGTCGGCATCAACTCCACCACCGGCGTCGCAGGACTCACGCTTGGCGGCGGATTCGGCTGGCTCAGCCGCAAGTACGGCATGACCATCGACAACCTCGAGTCCGCCGAAGTGGTGACGGCGGCCGGAGAGGTTGTGCGCGCCAATGCGGTCGAGCATCCCGACCTTTTCTGGGCGCTCCGAGGCGGAAGCGGGAATTTCGGTGTCGTCACCCGCTTCGAATTCCGGCTCCACCCGGTTGGCCCCGACGTGCTGAGTGGCCTGATCGTCTACCCGATCTCCGCGGCGAAGTCGGTGCTGCAACAATACCGTGAGTTCGTCGCGAAGGCGCCGGACGAACTCTCCGTGTGGACGGTGCTGCGAAAGGCGCCACCCCTGCCGTTCCTCCCCGGTGAAGTTCACGGCAAGGGGATCATCGCGCTGGCGTTGCTCTACGCCGGTGATCCGAAAAAGGGTGAGCCGCTGATCGAACCTCTGCGCCGGTTCGGGACTCCCGTCGGTGAGCATGTCGGCGTCCAGCCCTACACGGCCTGGCAGCAGGCCTTCGATCCACTGCTGACCCCAGGGGCACGCAACTACTGGAAGTCTCACAATTTCACGGAGCTCAAGGACGGACTGCTTGACGCCGTCATCTCCTCCATCGGCAATCTGCCGTCACCCCAGTGCGAGATCTTCTTCGGCGCCCTCGGTGGAGCCACCACACGACCGGCCCCGGACTCCGCCGCGTATGCACACCGCGACGCGCAGTTCGTGATGAACGTCCACGGTCGCTGGGACGACCCGGCCGACGACAAGCGCTGCATCGGCTGGGCGCGCGACTTCTTCAATGCCTCGGCCCCCTTCGCCAGTGGCGGCGTTTATGTCAATTTCCTGACCGCCGACGAGGGTGATCGCGTGCGCGCCGCCTACGGCCCGAACTACGATCGGCTTGCCGCGGTGAAGCGCACGTATGATCCGGATAATCTCTTCTGCGTGAACCAGAATATCAAGCCGGCCTGAGACAACGTGGCCCCGCCGCCGGATAACGTGGCATGAACGGAGGTTCGGATCCATTCCCTGAGGAGCTACGGCGGTTCGTGAGCGACGAGCGATGGACCTATGCGAAGACATTGCCGGCCTGGCCTCACGAATATCTCGTTCGCGAACGAGTCGATGAAGAGCTGTTTGAGCGACTGGTCACCCACATTCGATCCAATGGCTACGAGGGTCGCTTCTATCAGAAAACGATCACGTACTATGAAGAGGACGGCCTTCTGTACTGGACCATGGGGGCTCCGCTTGACGAAACGATCATCATCAACAGATGTCGAAAAGAAGCCTCTTTCGAGTACCTGGCAAAGCACGGCAAATTGCCGGACTAG
>JAWXBZ010000241.1:0-13823 GCA_034440375.1 Candidatus Eiseniibacteriota bacterium | reverse complement strand
CGATCCTCATCCACCTGCTGGATGTCCATCGAGATGATCGACTCGGGATTCCACTGGAACGCCGCGCCGAGACGAAGTACCGTGGGCAGGTCGGTGCCGCCGGACGATCCGTCCACGAGGTCGAACGACGGCGAACCGATGTTGGCCAGGTTCGCCCCGAAGCGAAAGCGGGAGCCGTGGCGCAAGAGGATGCTGGCGTCGGCGGTCACATGGCTCTCCGAAATACCCGACACATCGTCCGAGGTGGTCCGATCGGTGTAATCGGCGAAACCGATCCGGGCCAGCTTGCCCGTAGCCCCGACGGCGACGCGCCAGGGCCCGCTGTCCCAGATGTCCCGCGCCAGCGCCAGGCTGAATGTGTCCTCGGAAAGGATGTCGGCGGCGCCGAAGTGGTGCCAGGAGATGCCCGCCGAGGCGAACGACAGGGGCATCGCCAGCGAAAGGTAGTTGGACTGGAGCCCCTCGACGTTATACGGGCGTGAATAGGCGAGGAGCACCTGCGACCGCGCCATTCCGGCCAGACCCGCCGCGTTCCAGTGGATGGCCGAGGCATCGTCGGCGATGGCGGTGAACGCGCGGCCGAATCCGACTGATCGAACTCCGACTTCCGATTCCTCAAAGTAGGCCCCGGCGGTCGCCGGATACAGGAGCGCGGCCTGAAGGGCCATGAAGAGGAGGGCGCTTCGTGCCGTCCGGATCATCGCTTCACGCCCACGGCCTTGGTGAGCCGTGCCAGGTCCGGTTCCAGGATCAGGCGCAGGAGGTAGACACCGCCCTTCACGATCTCACCATCGTCGTTACGGCCATCCCAGCGGTCATGCCGGGGGTCGACCGGATCGCGGATCAGACGCCGCGGATTGGCATCGTTCAAGGATGGGTTGAAGTCCCTGGTATAGAGCGTCCGGACTTTCTCGCCGCGCAGATCGTAGATCGACGCGGATATCTGCGTTCGGCGGTTCCTCTGTTCGGGGGGGAGTTCCGGTCGGAAGTTGAACGTGTACTCAACCTCTTCCCCGCGTTCGGGGGCCAGGTACGGCCGGCTGAACTGGAACTGGTCGAACTCAATGCGAACGGGGTTGATCGGGGGGCGTTCGACGAACTCCACCCGGTCGCGGGGATCAATGCCGAAATCGGGGATCCGGTCGGGGCCCGGCTCTCCGGTTTCGTCGTTCAGCGTGTCGAGATCAACCGTGATCCAGTTATCGATGACCACCTGGATGGAACCGTCAACTTCGTGCCCGCCGAAATTGTCCGGCGCGGAGTCGGGGCCGCCGGTGCCGTCGCCGCCGGCGGTGATGACGCCGACGACGCGGATGAATCGTACGCCGTCGGGCAGGACGGGAACGCTGTCGCCCAGGGCCGGGCTGAATCGCCTGGATAGACCGGACTCGTTGGGAAAGCCCATGAACTTCCACCAGGGGAGCGCCACCTCCATCGAACGGCCGGACTGGGTGCCCTGGAATGAGGCCACCGAGCGGAACAGCGATGGCCCGCCACCGGTACCGGCCGGCTGCTCATCGACCACGCTGTTGTCGTTGGACGCGGTCAGCAGGTGCGGTGCCGTGTTGCCATCCCAGGTGGCGGCGAACAGGTCGGGCCGAAATGGCTCGGCGAAGACGAAGTTGCGGCGCCACGAGTTGAGATTGGTCATCTCGCCGAGGCCGTCGAAGTCGATCCCCGTTGTGGCGAAGACGCCCGGATGGGGGTTTCCGACATCCCAGAGCAGGATCATGTTGTTGCCGTTGATGACCCCGTCGCCGGCAATGTAGACCGAGTCGGCGTCCCATGTCAGATGCAGCTGGGCGATATCGTTGTCCTGCCATCGCGAATCGACCCGCGACTCCTCGTCCTGGGCCAAATCCTCGTTGAACCCGAAGAGGGATTCACCCGGCAGGAAATCGTTGGACTGACCGTCCACCACGATTCGTCCCTGCAGATCGAGCCCGGTGGCCGACCAGGCCGCCGGGGCGGCCACGAGGAGCAACGCGATCGGTAACCATCGGGCGGCATGGGAAGCAATTCGCATGGGTCGTCCGGGGAACCCCTGGCAACGAGTGGCCGCCGGTGAGAACAGCGGTGTGGCGAATCGGAGGGAAACGCGGTCGTTGGACCGCTCTACCGAAGGGGACTCTAGGTGCGGTCCGGCGGTGCTGTCAAGCAGATCAGCGAGCTGGCCGCGCGCCTGCGGCCGGAGTGTTTGTCAGTTGTCAGTCGGCTCGTCCGCCCGGGCACTCGACTCGCGAACGACGATCTCCGTGGACATGAAAAGGTGGATGGAGCTGGCCGGGCGGGCGGCCAGTTCGACCGCCTCCCGCCTCTCCTCCGAGAGCTCGAGGAGGAGATTGGTGGCGGAGCGGCCGATGTCGTACATCGGCTGGCGCAGGGTGGTGAGGCGGGGGCGGACGTAGGAAGCCAGGCTGACGTCGTCGGCGCCAACCAGGGTCAACTGGCCGGGAACGGCCATGCCGGCCTCTTCGGCGGCCCGGAGGGCACCGATGGCCATCATGTCGTTGGCGGCCACGATGGCGGTCAGGCGGGACTCCCGGGCGATCAGGTGACGGCAGGCTTCCACGCCCGATTCCTCGGAGAAGTTGCCCCAGGCCACCCAGCGGTCGTCACCGGGGAGTCCGGCGGCGGCCAGCCCCTCCCGGTAGCCCCGGGTGCGATCGGCGCCGACGGTCGTGATGTCGAGCCCGCCGATGTACCCGATCCGACGGTGGCCGAGGCCCACCAGGTATTCGATCATCCGGAGCATGCCCTGGTGGTTGTCGGCGTACACGGAGGGGATGTCGTCGAGCATGCTGTTGACGAGGACCACCGGGAACCGCCGGCTGATCTCCAGGATGTACTCGTCGGTGCTGAGGGCGCCGATTATCAGCATCCCGTCGATCTGGCCTTCCCGGAAGAGCTTGTGGTGGGCCCGATCCTGGATGAAGGCGTCGTTGGCCATCTCGATGAGCATGCGGTAGCCGCGGCCGGCCAGCACATCGCCGATGCCGCTGATGGCCTCGGAGACGTAGTGATCCGAAAAGACGTGGCTGGAGGTCCGGGGGACGACGACGGCCACCATGCCGGCGCGGCGACGGGCCAGGCCGCGGGCGATGGCATTGGGCTCGTAGCCGGATCGTTGGATGATCGATTGGACACGGGTCCGGGTTTCCTCGCTGATCCGGCGGTCATTATTCAGGACCAGCGATACCGTGGAACGGCTGACGCCCGACAGGCGGGCGATATCGCGAATGGTCAGTTTGCGCTCAGACATGCGGCGGCGTCTCGCGGCGGGTGGAACGGGACTTCAAGCTATCGGGTGCTGCTTTCGTCCGGATGAGCTTCGCGAAAGGTCACGTCGGTCACCTCGCCTGAGGGCCAGGCGGCGCCCGGCTGGCTGGAAATGGGCCCTCCCCCGCGGGAATCAGGTGCCTTGCGGCCAAGATCCGGCGCCACTTTGCGGCTCTCCGAAGTCGAAGCAAGCCTCGCCACGACGCCGCGAAGGATTCGCCACGCCAGGAGGATGAGCACGAGAACGAGTGCCGTGCGGAACCACATGGTCTACTGGACCGGTCGATCGAGGCCCTTCAGGTACTCCTCGATCAGACGGCGGGCATCCTCGACTTCGGCCTCAAGGACGACCACCTTTCCCCAGTAACCTTCCGCCATCCGGCTCACGCCGTCAGCCCACGGCTCATTACCCATCAGGATCTGGGCATCCAGTCCGGCCGACGAGAGAAGATCGCGCATGGTGAGGGCCATCCACTCGTCCGGTGCCTTGTAAACTGGGCGATAACGCATTTGCCGGTCAACGGTGCCGCAGTCGTGAGTCTCCTCACCAACCTTGAGGCCGCAATCCAGGCAGAAATTCTCGTCGTCCCGGAAGCCGTTTCCACAATTTGGGCAGATAAGCATTGGATGTCGTTCCTCACTTTCGACGGGCCCGGCTTCTTAAGAGACTCCGCGGCCGGCAGGGAAAATGGTATCACCCGCGTTCCGCGATGGGCAAGGCGCGTTGACCGGCCGCCAGGGGCAGTGCTAGCGTCCCGGCCATGACGACGAAGGTGGACTGGTCCCGGACCTGTATCAGCTGCCAGTTCTGCTGCACGTATGTCAGCCTCTCCATCGACGCACCGAAGACGGAAGCCGACCTGGACCATGTCCGCTGGTACCTGGCTCACCGGAACATCCATATTTACATCGGGCACGAAGACGACTGGTACTTCCTGGTCAACAACGTCTGCGAGAACCTGACGGCCGACGGCTGCGCCATCTATGAAGATCGCTTTCAGATTTGTCGCGATTACGATGCCGCATCCTGCGAGATGACGACCGGCCAGCCGGCAGAGAAGGTCCTTTTTCGGACCGTCGATGATTTTGACCGCTGGTTGGAACGGAATCGTGAACGGGTCACCGCGCGCCTGGCCGCGCGGGGCGACGTTAACCCGCCCCTGTCCACCGATCGGACGATCCGGGGACATCTGAAGACGCGGGGTCGATAACCACTCCCAGCCTGGTTCTCAATAGGGGTCGAAAAAAGAAACGCCGCCGGTTCCGAAGAACCGGCGGCGCTCCTGTCTGGTCGGAATCGATACTACGGGAAACTGTGGGGGTGCCGAAGCACCCTTCTTACTTGATCACCTTGAACTCGATCCGGCGGTTACGGGCCCGACCAAGATCGGTGTCGTTGGTGTCAATCGGCTGGCCTTCGCCGAATCCGCGGGTGCTCATGCGGTCGCCGGAGATCCCCTTCGCGATCAAGTAGTCCTTCACGGCCTGCGAACGGCGCTCCGACAGTCTCTGGTTGTACTCGTCGGTGCCGATGCTGTCCGTGTGACCCTGGATCTCCACCCGGACATCCATGTTTTCCTTCATGATACGGGCCACTTCCTCGAGAACCGGAATGTAGTCCGCATGGGTCATCTCGGCGGTGTTGTACTTGAAGTTGATGAAGGCGATCGGGAAGCAGAACGGCATGTCATCCGGACAACCGTCCGCGTCCTCGTAACCGTTGAAGGTTTCGGGGGCGTTCGGACACTTGTCATCCTTGTCGAGAATGCCGTCCTTGTCGTTGTCGAGATCGGGGCAACCATCGGTGTCCTCGAACCCGTCAAAATCTTCCGCCTGACCAGGGCACTGATCCTGGGCATCGACCACGCCGTCACCGTCATTATCCGGATCGGGACAGCCGTCGGTGTCCTGGAAGCCATCGAAATCCTCGGGCTGATCCGGGCAACGATCCACGTCATCCGGAATGCCGTCGCGATCACGATCGCCCGAGCGGGAAGCCATCATCGGCTGTTCGTCACAGCCGAAGTTGAGCTTGAGGCCCAGGCGATGATTCGAGCCCTGGAAATCCTCCGGCTCGACGACGTACGCGTAATCAAAGTCCACCCAGTCAAGCCCGATTCCGATGCCGCCGGTAAAGCGACCGGTATCAAGACCGAGACGCACGGCGCCGTCAAAATCATCGCCCATGTCGAACGCATACTCGCCGCCGATGCGGAAGAACGCGCCGTCATCGTCCTGAAGCAGGTCGATGTCCGAGGAGATGGTGAAACCGTCCGTCGGATAAATGGCGCCACCGATCTTGAAGAAGGTCGGAACGTCATTGGTCGCTTCGTCATCGCCCACTTCGGCCCAGATATCCTGGGCCTGCAAGGCGAGGTCGAAGTACTGGCTGGCGTGGAACATGGCTCCAACGTCGAGGCCGAAACCGCTCGCGTTGTCATCCGTAACGCCAAACGTGGTGCCGACATCCTGGGTGACGTACTTGCCGGTCAGGCCGACTGAAACGCGATCGAAGGCCTTGGCCAGCGACAACGCCACGGCGTTCTCGCCGTAATCGAAGACACCGGTCGATCCGCCGCTGAGGTTGCGACCGTCGATTTCCTTCGTTCCGGCATTCGTCCAACCGAAACCGATACC
Source organism: Candidatus Eiseniibacteriota bacterium (assembly GCA_034440375.1). Taxonomy (GTDB): domain Bacteria; phylum Eisenbacteria; class RBG-16-71-46; order JABDJR01; family JAWXBZ01; genus JAWXBZ01. The sequence goes on along the minus strand of JAWXBZ010000241.1, from coordinate 7,907 downwards.
CCAATTTCCGCTGTTGCCGTAGCTGGCACCGACGAAGTTGTGATTACGATCAAAGTCCAGACCGCCGGTAAACATTCCGCCAACCTGCCAACCACAGGAAGAGGCCAAACCGGCCGGGTTCCAGTAGCCAGCGTAAACGTCATGAGAAATGGCCGTACCCGCCCTGCCCATCGCCAGATAACGAGGCCCAACACCACCGCGAAGAAACGCGGCGCCGTCACTGCTCTCGTTGCCCGCTCCGGAGGCGGTGAGCGAAAGCACGCTGGTCGCCAACAAACTGGCCACCGCGATCATCGCTCCTCTCTTCCGACCGAACATCAGTAAACCTCCTTTTCCACAGTTTCCCAGCCTCACTCGATTCCCGTTGATTCCGTGTTTCGCTTCCGACTTGAACTCCGGGAGGAGGGCCCGCGCCCCCCCCCCGGAGGTGGTGTTAATCACGCCAGACCGCGATCTTGAGGACCTGGCTCACGGTGCGCGTACCATCGTTCGCATCAATGCGAGCCAGGTAGACACCGTTCGCCAGCGGCTTGCCGTCATCCGACTGGCCCGCCCACTTGATCACGTTCCTGCCGGCCGGCAACTGCGTCCGGCCGATGGTGGCCACCTTGTCACCGTTCCAGTCGAAGACTTCGACGGAGATGTTGGCGGCTTTCACGTTGTCGAACGCCAGCGTGAGATCCGTGGCGCCCGGGTTGAAGGGGTTCGGGAAAGCAACCACGTTGCCCAGTGCGAGCGAGTTGCCGCCCACGAAGAGCACGCATTCCTTGTCGAACTTGTTGCCGAGCCGGTCCTCACCCTTGATGCGGATGCGGTACTGGCCGACAAGCAGGTCGCTCAGCGGAATGGTGAACGTGACACCGTCCTCGGTGATTTCAAGACCGTTGAGTGTGACACCGTTCACGTCCCCATCAGCAACCGGGCCCACGACGGTGACTGTCACTGTGGACAGGTTAACGCCGGCACCCTGGTCGTCGAAGTTGGCATGGAAGGTGTAGTCAGCCACTGGCTCGATCGGGTTGGCAACCGGTGTCCCGTCGCAGGAGATACCCGGGGAGGTCACTTCGACCACCGGGGCGCCCTTGTCGACGATGAACCGCTGCTCCACGAACCGCGAACCGGCGTTGTTGATGCAGTCCTGGATGGATGAGGCGTACTGGACGAGACGCTTGGTGGAGAAATCGATCCACCAGCCGTCGCCGTACAGACCACCTTGACCCGAAATCTGGTCCAGATACTCGTTCAGGAGGTTTGTGATCGGGGCGATCTCATAGCGCTTGCTGTAGAGAACGACTTCGAGCACATCGCCGTCCTTGATGCGGCCGCCGCCCAGGATATAGAGCGGAACCGTCAGGGTGTCGCCGTCATCGCTGAAGGTAACGTTCGGCCACAGTTCGTCGGCCGTGCCGGTGTGGAGCAGCGTGCGCTCCTCGATTTCGTCCACCGAGGTCTGATCGTCCTCAGCTTCCGAATCCACCACCCACAGGTCGTACTTGAAACTGTTGTCCGAATCGAACTGGATCGGAATTTCGTTCTCGTAGAACCACGAGTCATAGAGCAGTGAGTAGCGGGCGATGGCGCAATAGTCCTCGACATCGTCCCACCAGTAGTGACTGTAGTCGTCGTCGTCGATCCGGTCTTCGCGGAAGAGGACGCCCGACTCCCTGTCGATCAACTTGACCGTGATGGCATCGGTGTCTTCGCCGATGTAGCCGGCAGCGGTGTTCTGCCGCGGGTCACCCACGAAGGCGCCGTTCATGATGATCGTCGGCGGGGTGCGATCAACCTCGAAGATCCAGGGCTGCCCCACACCGAAGAAGGTGCTCCGGCTGAAATCGGAGAACCACACCTCGAAGGTGTGCTGACCACCCTGCAGTTCCGTGGCGTTATCGCACGGCCAGCCGAAGGTCACTTCGTAGCGACGACCATCGCTGCTGATCTGCTCGACGTCGAGCCACGAGCCGTTGTAGAGCAGCCAGTGACTGTAGCCGCCTGAAGAGGATGCCGTTTGAACATCACCCTTGTTGTAGGAACGGACAGCCGCAACTTCCCGGCCGTCGACGAAGACCCGGATGGTGCCCGGATCAATCGCCTCGCCCTGGTTGGTGAGAACTGTCTTGAAGATCGGATCCTGATCCGAGTAGCCGCGGCAGAACGGAACCGCGTCCACCTGAACCGGGCTGAACCGATCGGTGGTGACCGCGCTGAAGATCGGATTCAGATCCTTGGGACTTGCCGAGTTCGGGTCGTACGTGAACATGATGCAGTTGTTCAGCGTATCGACTTCGATGTGACTGATGCCGGATGAGGTCCAGGCGGAGCCGTTCCAGCGACGGACCGTGACTTCCGCTTCCGAGCGGATCGCCGGGTCATTGTCGTCGTAACGCATCCAGCCGGTGGACTGCCAGCCGTTGTCATTGGCGCAGGCGTCACAGTCTTCCCAATCGTCGTTCAGGAAGTACACGCGATAGGTCGGACCGAAAGCCGAGAGGTACAGATCCTGCTCGGTCGGCGTCGTCGGACGGTTCACCGTGTCGAGCAGCATTCCGACGTTGTTGTTGAACGCACCGGACGGGACTTCGAAAGCGAAGCCGTCCTTCGGGCAACCATTTGCGTCCAGACCGTTCCGTCCATCGATACCCGCGATGCCGTTGGAACCGGCGGCCGGGGTCACCTGGTGGATGGTCCAGAGCTTGGTTGCCATGTCGATCCGCGGGGGAGCCGCGTCGAGGGTCGCACGCTTCAGATGAGCCGTGGCGAACACGCCGATTCGGGCACCTTCCGTCGGATCAAGATCGGTAAAGTCCGTCGAGCCGGAGCGGAAGTCGCCCGTCCAGATCAGCGGATTGTCGATCCGGCGATTCACCTCGAGAATCGTCTCGTCGATCGCACCGGTTCCATCCTCGCCGACGATGACCACGAAGGGCGACACGAGGCCGCTGGTCGTGGTGACCGAGATGAGGGTGTTGGAGGTGAATTCGACGCCCTGCGAGTTGACCGCCGTGATTAGCTCGGGCTGGCCCGCGAGGGACTGAACGTATTCAAGATATGCCTGGCCGGTCGGTCCGGTCCGCTTCGTCATCCGGAGGATCGGGGTGTTGGCCGTGTCGTAGAGACCACTGAAATCACCCGGATCGCCGTCTGCCGTGGAGAACCCGCCGCCGACCGTACGACCGTAGTAGTTGGACTCGGTGTCGTTGACCGGTTCGGTGGCGATGGTTCCGCCAAGGCCGAGTGAGTCAACCGACGACGAGGCAACGGCCACGGCGCGGAAGTCGATGTTGGTGTCGTTGGGAATGTCGCTGATTCTCATGTTGCTGAACCAGAGCGACTGGGGCAGGAGCGACAGCTCGCGGCTCGTCAGAACCTCGCCGGTAAAGTTGGCAGCGCCGATGTTGATCCAGTCCGGCGAGGGGGTGCCCTGTGCCGGGATGGTGCGGTACTGGAAGAACATCGTGCTGGCCAGCTTCTCGCCGAAGGTCAGGCCGTACACACGGCTGTTGGTGCCCTTCGTGATTTCCGAGAGCAGGTCCGGATTGAAGGCCGCAACCTGGGCCAGCGGCTTCGCGGGATTCGAAACGTTCCCGGTGACCGTCTGGCTGGAGGTGCAGTTACGGACTTCGTCCTCGCCACGCGCCTCGATCGTGTAGTCACCATCCGGCAGGGCCGTGGTGTTCCACACGACATAGTACTGACCGGTGGCCGCATCGAAGGCGGCGGTACCCAGGTTCTGCGGGTACGTGCCGCTGCCGTTCGGACCGTCGATCAGATAGAACTGAATTTCAAAGACACCAGTCAGGTCCGTATTGCCCGGCTGTTTGGTGTTCGGAATCTGCGGTTCATCATCCGAAGCGGTGACGTACAGACGGATCTGCTCGCCCGCCGAGATGTCCGGCAGGATGCCGCCATTCACCGGCTGCGGCGTCAGGTCCAGAACGTCGTCGTCGATCCGGTTGAGGAACTGGATGTAGCTGATCTCGATGACCGGCTTTGTGTTGTCAACCACCGCCATCGTCGAGAAGACGTAGTAGGTCTGATTACCCGCCACGTCCTGCGCGCAGACACGGAAGTCGTAGAGCCCGTCACCCTGCAGGTTCCGGATGTTGATGGCCGCCGAGTAGGTCGGCTGCTGACCGGTGTTGCTGCCGGTGCCGCCGTTACGGAGTTCCTGGTTCGTGATGTCGATCCAGTTCTCCTCGCGGTCAGCCGTTTCGGACTTCTTGTACTGGAAGACGATGTTGTTGTCGTTGAACGTCGTGTAGTCGACATCGTTGTCCAGGTTGCGGACGATGAGGTCGATGACGCGCGGGCTGTTCGAGCTGAAGCAGTCCGTCACCTCGGGCACCAGAATCTCGCCATTGTCGGGATTGACTCCAACAAACGTCGGGCCGGTGCGATCGATGACCAGAATGATGGCCACTGGATTGGGGTCGCTGTTGTCGTAGCAATCTTCCGCCACGGCCACGAACCACCACTCACCTTCAGCCAGCGTGCTCGAATCCCAGTTCCGGAGACGCCAGGTCTGATCGCCCACTTCTTCGATGTCCGCATCGGCCAGTGTCCAGTTCGCCGTGTTGAATGCCGGTGCCGTGGCGCCGGTCTTCCGGGTGAACCAGAACGAGACGCTCTCGCCATCCCGGTGACCGTTGATGATGGTCGCCTGCAGATAGTTGAGGGCGCGGATCTGGACGCGCTGCGGGAACTCGATTCTGTCGTTATTGCCGACCTCACGCTGGAGTTCGGTAATCACAGCGATCGGAGCAATCGTGTCAACCACGTGCAGGCGCGAGGTGTAACCCGCGTCATGCGCCGCGACGACACTCAGTTCGTTGCAAAGACGGTCCGTGGCGGAGAATCCGATGTCGTACGTCTCGCCCGGGATCAGGATGTCATCACAGTCGGCGATGGCATTCGTGTTCCAGTCGAAGGAGTACGGACGATTCCTGTCCGGATTCTCGTCACTTTCGTCGAACCCTTCGTCATCTTCGTCGATGAAGTGCCACGACGAGGCGATGTTCAGGTCCGTGCTGAGCTTGTAGTAGTAACGGATCGTGATGTCTTCGTCGTCGTCGGCGGTCCGAACCAGGATGGTGTAGCCAGCCGGGTTGTTCCGCTCGACAGACGCTTCGACTTCGCGACCCGGAGTTCTCCAGTCGGCGTCAACTTCCGCCACCGGAGCCGTGTTGTCGATCGTGACGCGAACCGTCAGCGGCATTTCACCGTTGGTCAGGAGCTCTGTATTGCCCCAGACGTCACGGCCCCAGGCGCGGACTTCGTACTGACCGTCCACCCAGATCCGATCGCCACTGCCGTTTTCCTGAAGGGTGTTCCACACCACGATCCACTGCGGACCGAGGTGGCTCTGGAGTTCCGTGACACCGGGCGCGCTCTCGATGATGCCGCCGCCGAACGGTTCGGTGCTGGTCCCGATGAGGAACCATTCCGTCGATCCGACACGACGAGCTTCGAAGAACACGGTCGGCCTAAAGACATCGTCATTCTCGGAGAGGCCAGGCAGCATGGAGGGATCCCCGTACTGCGTGGCCGCGGTGATTTCGACGGTGCCTCGGATCCACGTGCCATCCGGCGCACGAACGGTTTCTTCGTTCGTGTTCGGTGGGTAGTTACCGACGCAGTCGCCTTCACCGGAACCGTTGATGTCGACAATTTCCGTGTCATCCGGCGGGGTGTGGTCCTGAACGTTGACCGCATCCTCGCGGATCAGGAAGCCGACGTTGCCGGCCGAGTCGACCGCCGTCGCACGAATGGCGTACAGCGAGTCGGTCGTGCTCGAACCGTCATCCTGCTGCGGGCTCTGCGTGCCCCGCGCCAGGTTTTCCGGCGTCTCCCAGATGATTTCCCAAAGACCAGTCTCGGAGTTAAAGGTACCGAGACCGATGTTGTGCCAGGTGCCGTCGCCGTTCTGCGCGCGCTGCTCGAAGCGAACACCCCAGATACCCGACGATTCACTGTCGGTACCCGGGAGGTCCGGATCGAAGCCTTGCGGAGTCAAACGGCTGTTGGCACCGCGCTCGACGATTGAAACCGGGTAGTCGTCGAACACCAGGGCCGCCAGCGGCATGTCATCGCCGCCCGCAACCTGGGCCGTGCTGGGGGTGATCTGAATGCCACCGCCGCCGCCGCCCTCGATCTCGTTGTTTCCAGCGAAGATCTCCTCGACGGTCGGGTCCGTGGCGTCGATGCGCAGTGTGTGACCGATGTACCCGGTGTTGGCGTTACCCGCGTAGTCGATCGCCAGAGCGCGGAACTGGTACTCCTTGTCGGGCAGCATGGCGTCGAAGCCGGCCGGCGACTGCGGGGCGAGAAGCCCCTTGCCTTCCCCACCGGGGTCGAAGCCGCCAGCTGCCTCGTTCATGGCTTCCTTCAGCGCACTGATGCTGCCGAACTGCAGATACCAGTGACCATCCTGCGGCGGCCCGGGAGGTCCGTTGTTGCCGACCTCATCGCGATACGCGAAGCGCCAGTCAGCCGCAGTGTCCAGGAAGTTGCTGAACGCGATGTTGTAGTTGAACAGGTTGCCGACGAAGTTTTCGATCTCGTTCACGTCGATGGCCCCGTTGTTGTCCGCATCGATCTCCGGGATCGGCGGGAACGCGGGCTCCCACGTCGGGTGGTCGTGATCGGTCCAGTCGTCGTAGAACTGGAGGAAGGTGGCATTCAGGACGTCCACGCTGCCGTCGTTTGGATCGGCAGCCTGGAAGGTCAGATCGTCAGCCAGACGGAGAGCCGAATCGAGCTCGAACTGGCTTCCGCGCATGACCTCACGAGGCCACAGGTCGTACTGAATCAGGGTGTGATCCGGGACCGGCGAACCGAACACCGGGCCCACCTGGACCAGCCACATGGCCGGCTCGCTGTTGTCGACGGCGACCTTGACGGCGCCCGGAACGACTTCACTCGATTCGAGGATGCCGTTGCCGTTCGTATCGCCCTGGACGTTGCCGTCGGAATCGACGGCTACCGTGCGCAGCCAGACCGGCCCGTCGGCCAGGCCGAGGGCGATCGTGTCAAAGATGATGAAGAAGTTGGTCTGCGGCGCCTCGACGAAGAACTCGCCGAGGACGTTGGTGACGCCCGCATCCAGCCATGTGGTGCCATTGGTGGAGTACTGCAGCATGACCGTGGCCACATCGCCATTCCGTCCGCCGGAGGCCGTCCCGATCAGGAGAACCTGGTCGTTGATGGCCAGCGTCGGGTCGACGATTGACTTCAGGATGTACGCCGGACCGGTGTCAGCCACATGGGTCAGGGCTGCCAGCGGAGCGGTGTCGTCGTTCATCAGGATGGTGACGTATTCGATCGGCGGTTCACCCGTGTCAAACGCCCCGCCACCGCCGGAGAAATTACCCGCGATGTCCCGGGCGACGCACCGGAGACGAACGTAAAAGTCCGTCTCGGTGAGGAACCAGGTGTTCCATGTGATGCTGTAGGTGCCGTTCGCATTCCTGACGGTGGCCGGCGTGTGCTGACCGTCAAAACCGTCAAGCTCGTCGGTATCGTCAATCGGCGTGGCATCGATGGCATGCCAGCCGTCACCGATGTTGTACTGGAACGAGACGTAGAGAACATCGGTGTCGGTCGACGGCGCGGTGGTCAGCGTGATCGTCGAACCGATGCTGTGAATGGAGCCGTTGGTCGGCGCCGCGAGCACGCAGGCCGGCGGCGTGGCATCGACGGTGACCGGAACGATGACCGACGGGTTCTGCCGGTCGCTGTATCCCTTGTTGAAGCAGTCATCCGTGGCGACGGCGCGAATGTGGTACACAAATTCGCTTTCGTCGGCCTCGTCGAACGTGCCGTCCAGGTCGTTGTCGATGTTGTCGTCAAGCGGGTTGAACGGCCAATTTTCGAGGCCGCCCCATCCGTCCGACGGGTCGTTGTCGGTG
>JAWXBZ010000240.1:0-11475 GCA_034440375.1 Candidatus Eiseniibacteriota bacterium | reverse complement strand
TAAGTTGATAACAGGTAAAGATTTACAATTCCGAAGGCCAGGGGCTCGGACGTTGTCTGCCGAAATCCGGCTTCTCGAGCCAAACTGGAGAATTCCACCGGCGACGGAAATCGGCGGATCGAATCGGGCAGGTACTCATAGGCCTGGCGGTTGCCGGAAAGGATCCCGCCAATAATTGGCAGGAGATGCGTGGCGTAGAAGAAGTAGAGGCCGCGAAACGCCTCGTTTGGCGGTACGCCGAACTCGAGAATCGCCACGCGGCCACCTGGCTTCAAGACACGGACCAGTTCACGGAGCGCCTTTCTGCGATCGGTGACATTTCGGATGCCAAAGCCGATGGTGGCCCGATCGACCGAAGCGTCGGCCAGGGGCAGGTTTTCCGCATCGCCGACGCCGAAGCGGAAGCGGTGGTCCAGGTGATGGCGGACGGCCTTGGCGTGGCCGATCCGCATCATCTCGCGGGCCACATCAAGTCCGACGATTCGGAGATTATGCCGCGCGAGGGCTTCGAGACCAAAATCCCCGGTGCCGGTGCAGAGATCCAGGAGCACCTGGTTCGGCTCGAGCTGAAGGAGTTCCAGCGCCCGCATCCGCCAGCCGCCGTCCAATCCCATCGAGAGAACGCGGTTCAGGAGGTCATACCGGCGGGCGATGGAGTTGAACATGACCGGCCCGCCATCGCGGGGGTCGAGCTTCATGCGGGGCCCGTAAGAAGGGCAAAGGGCATCTGGCGATTGCTGCCGCCCCAGGCCCCATCCAGGCCTGCGGCAATGAGGCCCACGGCGACGCCGGCCGGGATGGCGTCCAGTTCGGCCCGGCCGGCGGATTCCGCCGATTCACCGCGGGCCATCCGCTCGTAGACGCGCAGGGAAAGGAATCGGCGGATGATTTCCTCCCCTTCGCCGGTGGCGGTGACGGCGCCGGCCGGCCCGGCGTACAGGCCGGCCCCAACGATCGGTGAATCGCCGACGCGACCGAGGAGCATCATCGTCGTGCCGCCGGTGGAACAGCTCACGGCGAAACGGCCATCTGGACCGCGAACGACGGCGCCGATCGTATCGTGGGCGCGCATCTCCTCGGGGAAATTGCGCCATCGGTCATGCGGGACGACCGGGTTCTCAAGCCGCCATTTCTCGAACTTCCGTCTTGCCTCTGGCGTGGTCGGATCAAAGTCGGGCAGACCGAGCCGCCGGGCCAGGTTCTGCGCGCCTTCGCCGGCCAGCATGAGGTGCGGCGTATCGATCACGGCGCGGGCCACGAGAATCGGGTTTCTGGTCCGTTCCAGGGCCATGACCGCGCCGAACCGGCCGTCGTCGGCCATGACCGAGGCGTCCATCTGGATCCTCGCGCCGTCCAATCGGAGGTTTGATCCGGTGCCGGCATTGAAGCGCGGGTCGTCTTCCATCACGCGGGCGGCCTCGACGACCGCCTCAAGGGGATCGCCATGCAGAAGCAGATGAGCCAGTCCGGCCTGCGCGGCCGCCTGTGGCCCATCGACAATTTCAGGCAGCGCACCGGCTCCGCCGTGAACGATGATGAGTGGTTTCATGGGGGCGACATGGTAACAAACCGGGACACACAGGGAAGCGGGCAGGGGGCACTGGTTCGATGGCAGGAGTGGCCTCAAGCAAGCACCACAAGTACCACCACAAGTACCACCACAAGTTCCTCACCTCACAGGTCGACCCGTGCTAGGCTGATGTCGTTCCGCGGACGGATCGGCCACGGCAACAGCCGCCCGATCCCGCGCCCGCCAGCCCGTCAGTGGGTCACCTTCTGGGCCACTTCCAGTTATTCGAACCACGGGCTCTGCGTCCGCCGCCTCGCGGGTGAATCGACGGACCTGAGCCAATTCTTGATCCCCGAGTCGGTGACCGCCGAGTTGGTCATCGTCTACCGCCGGCGATGAACTTGGGCCGTCGATTTTCCCTCGCCCCGAGGAGGGGTCGATGAAAGCACTCTTTCAGAACTTGTGGAACCTTCACCTGGTGGCGCACGCGGCCACCCTGCTCACATGGGTCGTGGTATGGCCGGCAGTAGGTCACGCCCAGGTCCTGGGCCCCGAGACACGGATCACGCAAACGCCGGGTCGGCATGACTTCGAACCGACGATCGCCGCGAATGGCAACACCGTGGTGGCTGTCTGGTCGCTGGGCAGTACGACGCGGTGGTCTGCCACGATCGACGGAGGGAATACCTGGTCGGTAGGCGCCTTGCTCCCAAGTGGCCCCCGCGTTGATTACGTCAAGAACGGACCGACTGTTTGCGCCACTGCGGGAGGCCGATTCTTCATCGCCGTCACGTACTTTGCGATTGGAGCGAGGTTGCCGTGCCTTCGAACATCGGCGATGGCTTCGGCCTGGCCGTGAGTGGGGAAACTGTCCATGTGGCGTGGACGCAATTCGGTGCGATTGGCGATTACAACATCCACGCCGTGAGCTTGACCTCGCCACCGGTGTCGGTCGACCTGTCCGGGTTCCTGGCTCGGGTGGAGAATGGGCGGGCGGTGCTGGCGTGGCAAGTCACGGAAGCCGACAACGTGGTGGGTTGCCGTGTCGAGCGTTCCGAGGGTGGGTCGACGAGTTCGTTCGTTGAGCTTGGCGAAGCCCTCGTCGTCCCGGATGAGGGTGGTTACTGTCGGTTCATTGACCGGCAGGCCCGGCTGGACGTTGAGTATGACTACCGGATCCGGGTTGTCTCGAGGGGTGGCGAATCGGAGGTCTTTGGACCCTTTCCGGTGCGCTGGTCGGCGCCCCCGCGTGTGCCGATCATGGGACCGATGGTTCCGAATCCGTTCGCGGGGTCGGTACGAACGACCATCCAGTTGCCAGAGGCCATGACCCTCGAAATCTCGGTCTTTGACGTGCTGGGCCGTCGGGTTCGATCGATCCTGAAGGGACTCGTGGAGGTCGGTGAACATGAAGTGACCTGGGACGGGAACGACGACTCGGGCGCGGGGGTGGCCCCGGGCAACTACTTTGTCCGGATGACGACAGGGGGCGGAGTCGTCACTCGGAAGGTGACGCTGCGGCGCTGATGGCAGTCCTGTCGCCGTGAACCGCATCGAGGAGATCGATGGGGTGGTGACCGATCTGGGAGTTGAGGTTCCTGCTGGTCAACGGAGAATCGCCCCGGTGAACGACATAAACTAAACCGCGGCAGACACCCGTGAAAACGGCATTACTCGGACAGGCTCCTGTAGAATCCGCCGCTGATGCCGACTGATACCTGCGCCGAACTCCTCGACGTCATCGAACGCCGACTCCATGATGTGGGGCGGCGCCGACGATCGCTTGAACTGCGACGCCTCCTCGAGAGCCCCACCCCGGGCGACGACGCCATCGGGGCCTCCTTCGACGCCGAGGAAGCCGCGATCCTGAACGAGCCGGATTATGCCTCCCTCATGACAGGGGACGGCGACGACAGCCTGGACCGCCGCCTGTCCTTGCACCGGCGCCGTTGGCCGGAGGCCGTGATCCGCACCGACACCGGAGTCTCTCAATTGACCCGCGAGCTCGGTGCGCGCATGGCGGCATTCATACCCTGGGCAGGGGATCAGCCGGCATCCAGGGCCCAGGTGACCGAAGTACTCCGCACCGAATCCAACCGGGCGACGCGGGAGGCGGCCTGGTTCGCGGCCCTGCCGCTCGCAGCAACGATTGAAGCCGATTTGCAGCGGTTGATGAGCCTGCGGAATGCCCGCGCGCTCACGCTGGGCGGCGAGGACTTTCCGGAGATGGCTCTGCCGGCCAACGAACTGTCCAGGCTTTCATTCCTGACAATTGGTGACGAGCTGGAGCCACTGACGCGGCCGATCTTCGAACAGATGCTGGCCTGGATGCGCCGCGAGAATGGTGGTGAAACGCTCGAGCCGTGGGATATCGAGTACTACCTGGCACGGCTGGAGCCGCCGGCGGAGGCTTTCTCAGGCGGCCAGGCCGATTCGCGCGTCACAGCCGTGACTCGCGCGCTCGGAATCGACCCGGCGACGACTGGAATCTCGATCCACGACGCCGGGTCCGGGGCGGCCCGAACAATTGCGGTGTCGATGCCGGATGACGTTCATTGTTTCCTGACACACCGCGATGGCGCGTCGGCCCTTTCGGAAAATCTGGGCGCCTGGGGGCGGGCGCTTCATGCGGTTCATGTGCCGGCGGAACCGCTCGTGTTCCAGTGGACCTCCGGTGGGTTCAACGAAGCCATGGCCTCGTTGATGGTGAAACTTGGAACATCGGCGGCATTCGCGGAACGCGGCGACATCGAAACGGATGCCATCTGGCACGCCTGGCAGGCGGTTTGGAAGGTACGGCGCGAACTGGCCGCTTCGCTCTTCGAGGTCCTGGCCTACGAAAGTCCCGGGTCGGATTTGCATGGGCTCTGGTGCGAAATTCACGAACACTATCTTGGCTTCCCACGGCATCCGGAGCGATTGTGGGCCGCTGAAGAGAGGTTCGTGACGCATCCGCTCACCGGTCCGAGCTTTTTGACAGGTCGACTGGTGGCGGCGCAGTTGGTCGAGGTTCATTCCGCCATCGCTGATATCCGTTCCACCATCTGGGGGCCCGGTGCACGCGAGGCGACCGAGGCGCTGGTGGAACGAATCACCGGCCGCATCCCCGATCCGGATGCGTGGGTGCGGACCCTCTCACCTAAGGTTTCCGGATAGATGGCGGAGCCGGACGGGATCCCTGTGCCGGACGACCGGCGGCCACCGCTGCTGTTTGCCATCCTCGTCGGTGTCCTGAGTTTTCTCCTGTACACGCAGACCTCGCCGGTCGGCATTTCGTGGGAACACGCGGGGGAGGATGGGCCCGAGTTCGCGGCCGTGGCCCGGGTTTTCGGCATTGCGCATCCAACCGGCTACCCGCTCTTCACGCTGCTGACGCGCGTGGCGTCCATCGGCGCGGATGAAAACGCATGGCGCGTGCAGCTGTTCGTCAATTTGACGGCCGCACTGGCGGTGGCCCTGTCATTTCTCTTCTTCTGGCGGGTGGCGGCGTCACGGTTGGGCGCCGCGGTTGGCGCCGCGCTCTTCGCGCTGTCCCCGATCTGGTGGTCCCAGGCAACCATCATCGAGGTGTACCCGCTGCACATGGCGTTCATTGCCGGACTCTTTTTCCTGGCGATGGCTCCCGGCGGCTGGCCCCGGCGACTGTTGTTGCTGGCCTGGGTTGGGGGATTGGCCCTGGTTCATCACCGGATGGCGGTGCTGGCGGCTCCCAGCCTCGCGTTGCTGGCCGGCGTCGCACTCTGGCGGACGCGGCCCATACCCTGGCGGTACGTGGCGATGGCCGTGCCGCTGGTGCTGGCGCCGCTCAGCCTGTATGTCGTCCTGATGATCCGCTCGCAATTCGATCCGGCGCTCGACTGGGGTAACCCTGAAACCTGGGAACAGCTCGGCTGGGTGGCCCGGGGCGAGCAGTATCGATTTCGCATGTTTCACGAGCCGTTGTCGGCCGTGGCCGAGCGGGCCCGCCTGGCACTTTTTGAAACGCTGCCGGCGCAGTTCGGGGTGTCCGCGCTGGCACTTTCGCTCGTGGGTCTCGTGGCCTTTCGCCGACGGTGGGGTGCAGCGGCCTGGTGGTCGCTGGTGATCTACTTCCTGATCTCGCTCGTGGCCTTCGCCAGCTACGACATTCCCGACCCGGACGGGTACACGCTTCCGATGACCTTTGTCCTGGCCGGCTTCTGCTCGCTGGGCGTCTCCTGGCTGGCTGAACGACGCTGGTTTGGCGGGGCTTGGGCCGGTGGGTTGATCGTGGCGGCGCTCCTGCTCGGCCCGGTGATCAAGCTGCCGGCCCTCTGGCGCAACACAAATCTGCACGATGATCGTGGAGCGGAGGAGTACTCGCGCGAGGCGCTGGCACTGCTGCCGAAACGAGCCATCGTGCTCTCCGACGGCGACGGCCGCAGCTTCAGCCTCTGGTACCGCCAGGTGGTGACCGACAATCGGGATGTGACGCTGGCCTACCGGCTGCTCCTGGTGTGGCCGTGGTACCACGAGAACCTTCGCGTTCGCGATCCGGAGCTTGTCCTGGCGCCGCCGAGCCGCAACGTACTCGAAAACGGCCGGCGCTTCGTGGCTGACAACCTGGCCACCGGCCGGCCGGTCTATACGACGACGGTGGATGAATGGCTGTCCAACGAGTATCACGCCGCCCCGGAGGGTCGGCTCTTCCGCGTTCTCGGGCCGCGGCGCGCCTGGACGGCACCGGACACCGAGCCGGCCTGGCTCTCGATCGATTTTTCGAGTGTGGCCAATTGTGATTATCGCTCCGATCCATTCACGGTCGGTTCGCTCGATTCGACCGGATTGATCTTCGCGCTTGGAGGCGGTCGCCAGTACTGGGGCCATCTGCCGCTGATCATTCCACGGCCATACTCCTTCACCGGAAAGTGGTCGGTGTTCACCACCGGGGGGGTGCCCGCGATTTCCGCCCGCGTACCGCTGGCGCCGGAACCGACGTCCATGATCGTCCTGGCCGTCGACGCCTGGACCGGTCCGGCTGCCCTGCGGCTGGGAGAGATTCATGTGACCTACGACAAGGGACCGCCGGACACCGTGGTCGTCCAGTCATACGTCAACGTCTGGGACTTCCACGCGGAATCGCAGGAGGCCAGGCTTCCAAAGGATCTGCTCGTCTGGTTCAGTACACGTGACCAGTCTCTGACGGCGCTGCCGATCCCGGTCGATCCGGAGCGGCGGCCCGTGGCCATTGAATTCACGGGCGAGGGGCCACCGACCACGGACGGCCGGATCGCGGGCTACACCATCTTTGCCGCAACACAGGTCCTGGCCGCTCCATGATACGATTCAGGCCTGCTTGATTCAGACGCGTTTGGAGGTAATGTCGTGAAGACCGATCTCGAACGCCTGATGACCGAAAAAGCGGTCGATGCCGTCGTCGTTCTGGGCGGCTCGTCCGGCAATCCCAGCCTGTACTACGCCGTGGATGGGGCCGGCCTCACCAACGCCGTCTGGCTGAAGCGGCGTGGCCACGAGCCGCACCTGGTGTACAACCCCATGGAGCGGGATCAGGCTCGCGCCACCGGCATCGATGGCTCCAGTTTCGCCGATAACGACTGGAGCCGATTCATCGAGGAGCATGGCGGCGAAGGGCCCGGCACGACGGCGGCCTTTCTGGCCCACCTCCTGAAGAAGCTCGGCGTCACCACCGGCATTGTTGGCGTGTACGGCACCGGCGAAGTGGCGCGCCTCTACCCCATGATTCGCCGGCTCGGCGAAATACCTGGCATCTCGATCCACGAGGAGATGAACGGGCGTTCGATCATGGAAGCGGCGCGTCTCACCAAATCGGCCGCCGAGATCGATCGGATGCGCGCGGTCGGTCAGGCTTGTTTCGATGCCATGGACGAGATCAAGGCGACGGTTCGCGCGGGTCGCCTGGTGGATGGAAAGCTCCAGGATCGATCGGGCAAACCGATCACGATCGGGGATCTCCGCGCTGGCACGCGGCGCGTCTGGGCCCGGCACGGCGTCATCGAAGATCACGATTCGGTCGTCGCGATGGGGAAGGACGGCACGGCCCCGCACAATCGGGGCACTGACACGGACGTTCTTCTCGAAGGACAGTCCATCGTTGTCGACATTTTCCCGCGGGAATCGGGCGGCGGCTACTTCTTTGACATGACCCGCACGTTTTGTGTCGGCGCCGCACCGGCGCGCCTGCGCGAGGTCTATTCGCAGGTGAAGGAAGTGCTGCTGTCGGCACTGGCCGAGATGGCCGTAGGCACGCGCTGCATCAACTACCAGATCAGGGCGTGTGAGAGATTCGAGCGGATGGGATACGCCACCATTCGACAGGACAGCCGCATCGAGGCGGGCTACGTTCACGGCCTGGGACACGGCCTGGGGCTCGACCTGCATGAAGCGCCGCGGCTCGGCGGGGCGCTCTCGAATCCCGACGTGCTGGCGCCGGGTCATGTGGTCACGGTGGAGCCTGGCCTCTATTTTCCGGACGAGGGCGTGGCCGTCCGCCTCGAGGACGTTGTCTGGGTGCGCCCGGACGGCAGTCTGGACAATTTGACCTTGTATCCGTACGACATGGAGATTTTCCCTGAAGGATAGGACCATGGAATTTAAAGACTTGCAGCAATCGCTGAAATAAACCAGACTAAGTCTAGTCAATAGAGGATCAAGCGATGCGCACCGTCAATATCCATGAAGCCAAGACGCACCTGTCCCGGCTGGTCGAAGATGTGAATTCAGGCGAGGAAGTGGTCATCGCCAAAGCGGGAAAACCCGTGGCGCGCCTCGTTCCAATGAGTCCAGTAAGACGACCCAGACGTCTCGGGATTTTGGCCGACAAATTTTCGGTTTTGCCGAACTTCGATGACCCCCTTCCAGAAGATTTGCTGAACGAGTTCGAGCGCTAGGGCGGTGCGCCTGCTTATTGACACTGACCTGCTGCTTTGGGCGGTCGCCGAACCCCAAAGACTCCCGGGTTCGACCCGTGAACGCCTGGAATCGGCAGACAACGACGTCCTTTTTTCGGCGGTCAGCATTTGGGAGCTGGCGATCAAGATCCAGATCGGTCGCCTCAACCTCCCGGTTTCACCGGAGGAGATTGCCAGGGCGGCCGCGAGTATGGGTTTCGAGGAGCTTCCGGTTACCTCTTCGCACGCAGCGGCCGTCATGCGGCTACCGTTGCATCACCGTGATCCCTTCGACCGCCTGCTGGTCGCCCAGGCGATACAAGAACCGGCCCGGTTTCTGACCGTGGATCGCCTGCTCGGTCGATACTCCGAGGTGGTCGAAGTACTGGCATGAAGCGGTGCCCAACGGAGGTTTGGTCTGAAAGACAGTTTTGACATCCCCGAGGTCGCCAGCACACGCCGCCGTCTGCACGACCTGAAGGCCGAGCGTGCCCGGAAGGAAAAGGCGGTCCTGATTGGTGTGGTGCCGCGCAAGAGCCAGGAAGACGCGCTGGCCGAACTGGCACTCCTGACCGAGACCGCCGGAGCCGAGGTGGTCCGAATCGTCCGCCAGCGGCGCGACGCCATCCATCCCGGTACCTTTGTCAGCAAGGGAAAGCTTGACGAGCTGAAGGCAATGGCCAACAGCGGTGAGGCGGACCTGTTCATTTTTGATGATGACCTGCAACCCAACCAGGTCCGGCGACTCCAGGATGAACTCAAGAAGAAAATCCTCGATCGTTCCGAACTTATTCTCGATATTTTTGCCGCCCGGGCCCGCACGCGTGAGGCCAAGCTGCAGGTGGAACTGGCCCAGCTGGAATATCTCCTGCCACGCCTGACGAAGATGTGGAGCCATCTGTCGCGTACCGGCGGCGGCATCGGCACTCGAGGGCCAGGCGAAACCGAGCTCGAAACCGATCGACGGCTCGTCCGCGACAAGATCTCGATGTTGAAGGAAAAAATGCGCGGTGTTGAAAAGGAGCGCCAGGTGCAGCGCAACCGCCGCCAGAAGCTGCATCGAACGGCGCTGGTCGGTTATACCAACGCCGGCAAGTCAACGCTGATGAATGCGTTGACGAAAGCCAACGTCCTGGCCGAAGACAAGCTCTTTGCCACGCTCGATGCCACGACGAGGCGGCTGGTCTGGGCGGACGGGCTGGTCACCCTGTTGTCCGATACGGTCGGTTTCGTGCGCAAGCTGCCGCACCATCTGGTGGCGTCGTTCAAATCGACGTTCGAGGAAGTCGTCGAGGCCGACCTGCTCCTGCATGTCGTCGATGCCTCGCACCCGGACGCCGGACCGCAGATCGACGCGGTGGAGCGGGTGCTTGAGGAGATCGGCGCCGGCTCACGGCGGACGCTGCTGGTACTCAACAAGGCGGATCGAATCGTGGACGAAGCGGCGCTGGCCGGGTTGGCCCTTCAGTATCCGGGTGCGATCATTACCAGCGCGCTCCGGGCATCGGACCGCGAGGCGCTGCGCCACTGGATCCACGAGGCGGTCATCGACACGATGAAGCGGGGGCCGGTGGACAAGCGGGGGCCTCAGCCCGCCGGTCCGAAAGCCTCGGCGTAATCGGCCATCGACGCCCGGATCACCGCCCGGGCGTGCTCCGCGTCGTACCGGCTGGCGATCCGTACCGGCTGCGCCTTCTCCTGACCGGGTCGAAGCTTGTAGGTCAGGAAGTAGTGCTCCAGCCGCTCGACCATCGCTGCAGGCAGGTCGGCCAGCTCGGTCACGCCGCCCCAGACGTAATCGCCCACCAGCACCGCCACGATCTTGTCGTCGGCCTGATTCGCATCGATCATCTGCAAGCCCCCGACCACCCGCGCTTTCAGAATGATCTCCGACTTGGCGATCGGTCTCTCGCTGATGACGCACACGTCGAGCGGGTCGCCGTCACCGCTGGTTGAGCCGGGGCAGAGCGCAGCCACACGGGAGGCGCAATACGTTTTCGGAATGAAACCGTACAGGGTCGGCGGATACGAGGAGCCACGCTGCGGCCGGTCGACCTTGAGATAGCCGGTGGCCTTGTCGACCTCGTACTTCACCAGATCAAACGGCGTGATTTCAATGTAGGCGGTAACCACATCCGGCGCCTCCGGGCCCGGCTCGAGGCCATGCCAGGGGTGCGGTCGGTGCATGAGAAACGGCAGGTCGATCGTCATGGCGGGATGATGTCCGTGCCGATCGATCGGCTACTTCACCCGCCGGAATCGGAGCACGCTCGACTCGGCCGGTATTTCCATGACCAACTGACCGTTCACGAGGCTCCACGTGACCACCCGGGTCAGGAGCGCTGTGTACCGGCCGTCGAGGGAACCTGGCGGGCAGGCCATGCGCGTCTGGCGCATGAGGTTGATGCTGATCGTGCCGTCGCCCAGCCGGACCGGCCCGCCCGCGCGATTGCACACGGCCAGGATGGACACGTTGCCATCGTCGCCGAAGTCGAGTGTATATTTTTCGGGGTCCGACACGGTCAGGTTCTCGGTCGGCGATTGAAAGCTCTGCCACTGCCAGCCCGACCCGGCCAGGCCGGCCGGATTGCGATCGCCACCGACGGTGGCCGTTTGCAGAGCGGCTGTCCGCATGAATGTCAGGCCGGAAGTGCCCCACTGGGTTCTGTCGTAATCAACCGCCATCAACGAGGTGGCATCGCCCCTGAAGCTCATGGTCGTGGGCGCGGCGTTCTGCCCCTCCCGCCGCAGCGTCACCTCGGCCAGCCCCTGCCCGTTGGCGCGCCAGGTGCCGACATCGACCAGCGTCGGTTCGGAATTCTGGAAATTCGTTGTCAGCCGGGCGGTCATGTCCGGATTCAACGCCAGCGTGAGTGTCCGCCCTCCGCTCGAAGCGGCGGGGAGCGTGGCCTTCCAGGTCCCGGCCAGTGCGTGACCGCCGACGGTGGCAGGTGGGCTGCCGCCGCGGGTAGCCGCGCATCCGATTGCTGATATTGAGAAGAAGGCGGCAAAGGCTGCGGCGGCCCACATCATCCCCGTCGCCATTCGGAACCGACGGCTGGTCGTCGAAATCACGCT
>JAWXBZ010000239.1:0-7115 GCA_034440375.1 Candidatus Eiseniibacteriota bacterium | reverse complement strand
TGACGCCGCCGGCCGCCAGGATGGCGTAATCGGCCAGGGCCCACTCGAGTCGATTTTCCGAGAGGATGGCAACCCGGTCGCCAGGATCGACTCCCAGTTCGGCAAGTCCGGCCGCGAGTTCGTCCACTGCCAACGCGGCCTCACGATGACCTATGTCGCGCCAGACACCGCCCTGCTTGACCTGAAAGGCAGCCGGCTTGTCGTACTGGCGAACGGCCTCGATGAAGAGGTCGTTCAAAGTCTGGACTCTCATCGGCACCTCATCCCCGGGGCCAGCTATGCCCGCGACAGCCATGGCACCGGTTTCGGCTGGCCCGCGGGAGGATTATGATCCACGGGCTACCGACGTCAACCGTTTGGCGGGGGACATGGAATCGAGAGGGCTTGTTTTTTTCATCGAAAGCGACACCCCGGTCCGTCTGGCTCATCTGGCCACGATGGTGATGAGCGGGGTCCTCCTGGACCGTCCGGTCATCGTCATCTGGATGGGAGCCGCACTGGCCCATCTCGTGTCGAACGGGTTGGATCGAGGGACGGGCGGCGGCCCCCCTTTTCCCGATCATCCGGGCTCCCCCCGGGGCTTCGATGATTCCGGGACGCCCGAGGCCCTGCTGCGCGAAGCGCGCCTGCTCGGCTCGGTAACTTTTCTGGCCTGCTCCGCCGACGCCCAGCGGCTTGGTCGAGACCGTGAAGCCATTCTGACCCGCCTCGATGACATCCTCGCCATGACCACAATATTGCGCCGGATCGAGGGAGCCGGGACGGTACTCTACCTGTGAGGTCCGGTCCGGGGGCTAGATACGCCGAAAGCTCGGTAGGGAGAGGATGCCGCCCATTTCGCGCACGAAACTCCAGGTGAGGCCTTCGACTTCGAGCGGCTCCGAGCAGACGATGATGCTCCCGTCGGTTTCCGCCTTGTGAAGTGTATGGTAGCGGTCGAACTTGTCGGCCACGTCATAGTAGGCCTCAAGACCGCGCGGATGCATGAAGACTGAAACGAGAGAATTGTAGTTAGGGTACTTCGAGACCAGCGCCGCCTTCCCCTTGTCCACGGCAGGCTTCAACTCGCCCCCCTCGGGAAGATTTTCGAGAATGCGATCGAAGAAATACTCGAAGTCGACCTGCCCATGCTCGCTCGTCGGGTCGAACCCCTCGACCGTGCCATTTCCCATCAGAAACCAGTCGCGCCCTTCGTGCTTGCGATGAAATGGATGGCTGTTGGCCGTGCGAACGTCCATGCCCGCTGATGCCCGTCGCAGGTGAATCATGACATGCCCGGGCCAGAGTGCCGGCACCATGAGGCGCTTGGCCATGTCCTCCCATCCAGACTTGGGGTCGGTGATCGACAGGTGACTCTTTTCAATGACGAGGCGTTCGCCGACGAAGGCGGCCATCCCCCAGCCGTCATTGTGCCCACGCGCATCCGGACCGAGTGTCGGGGTCTGACCCTCGAACGCCAGGGCCTTGAAACGGTCGAGGAGCGCCGACGAGGGGGTCCGTCGGGATGAAATGGCCAACATCCGGCACATGGGGGGAAACCTCCGCAGGAATCAACCGGGGCTGACCGTGGTCGGCACCAGGATACAGTCGACTCAGGACTGTCGAACCGGGAGATTATAGCGGAGCCGGGGCGGCAGGAATGCCGCGCCGGTCAGGACGCCAGCTTCTGCTCGTGGCTGTCCTTCTGGGTCAGGATCACATTGATGCGATCGACCAGCTTGCGGGGTGAAAAGGGTTTGGTGATGTAATCCTCGGCGCCGACTTCGAAACCCATCTGCTGATCGACATTCCGTCCCTTGGCCGACAGGAGGATGACCGGAATGTCCCGGGTGGCCTCGTCCGCCTTCAGCGCCCGGCAGGTCTCGTAGCCGTCCATCTTCGGCATCATGATGTCGAGGACGATCAGATCGGGGCGGCATTCCTGAACCCTTTGCAGGGCCTGCTCGCCGTCGAGCGCGGTAACGACCTCGTACCCCTCCATCCCCAGACTAAAGTCAAGGATGTGGACGATGTAGATTTCGTCATCAACGACCAGGATCCGGCCACGAGCCACGCGATTCACCTCCGTCTACTGCTGTCCGCCAGCCCGGCTGGGGCGACGGCGACACATGATCTATCGGCGGGCCAAATCACCGACTTGAGCCCTCGTTTAGCTGGTTCGGGCTGACGAATCTGGCCCCCCGGCCCGATCGCCGGCCTTAACCGTCGGTGCCGCTTCGAGCCTGGGAAGTCGGCTGGCCACGCCGCTCATGAACGACCACGCTCCCCTTCTGGCTCTTGCCGAACCGCTTGAGTTCCACGGCCAGGTCATTGAGCTGGGCGGAATGGTGCACCTGGTAGCGCTGACTCTCCACCGCGGCAATCGTCAGGGTCATAAGCGGAAACCGCTCCATTTCCCCACGGCGATTCGGGATCTCGATGTACCCCGCCACACGGTGTGGTTCCGAGTAGAGGTTTTGAGCCTCCCGATCGAACCGGTCGAGAATGGCGCTGGTCATCTGGCCCAGCGATTCCGGGACGGTCAGGGCGATGAAGTCGTCGCCGCCGACATGACCAACGAAATCGGTCGGCTGCCCGTGACGGGTTACCTCGTCCACGAGGAGATTCCCGACGAGCTTGATGGCTTCGTCCCCGTGCTGATATCCGTAGACGTCATTGAACGACTTGAAGTTGTCAATATCGAGATAGAGGAACAGGAACGGTTCCCCGGAGGCCATCCGGCGCGTCGTCTCCCGCTCGATGGCGACATTTCCAGGCAGCCCGGACAATGGATTGGCTTCACGCTGGGACTGGCTCCAGTTGATCAGGTTGCGAACGCGCAGGAGCATCTCCGCGCGGTCGTACGGTTTCGTCATGTAATCGTTGGCGCCGTGGTCCAGCGATTCGACCCGGGTCGGCAGGTCCGCGCGGGCGGTCAGCATGACCACCGGCACGTGGGCTGTCCGGAAGTGACTCTTCACGCGACGGCAAACTTCGTGGCCGTCCATTCCGGGCATCATGAGATCGGTCATGATGAGATCGGGGACCCGATCCGTCAGGGTCGACAGGCCCGTCTGGCCATCTTCGGCGGCGACGACATCGTACCCGGCCATCTCCAGTTGAAATTTGAGCAAGTGACGAATGGCGTCGTCATCCTCGATGATCAGGATCTGTCCGTCGGACATGCGGTTCATTGGCTCCGAAAACAGGGTTTAGTCGAAGGACTTGGATCGGTCGTCCCCTTTCCAGATTTATCGGCCGGCCGCGGGCGGACTTGACCGCTTGGCAGTAACACCTTTCAGAGTGGCAACTGGCCGAAATCAGCCACGGGCGCGACCGATAGTGGCCAGGAGGCGCCGGCTTCGAGGCGCCGGGCGCCCGCGGCGGCGATCATGGCCGCATTGTCGCCGCAATAGTGGAGAGGCGGGAGATGGAGCCGTACGCCAAGCCGGTCGCAGAGGGCCCGGGCCTGGGCACGGAGCGCACGATTTGCCGCCACCCCACCGGCCACCACCACTCTGGAAACGGGTCGCGTCGTCACGGCCTGCTCGAGGCGGGCCACCAGGGCGCCGACGGCGGCCGCCTGAAAGGAGGCGGCCAGATCCGCCTGATCCGAAGCCGGTAGCGGCGACCCGGGTGCCAGACTTCGGTCGACTCGTCGACGCTCCACCGCCACGCGCACGGCGGTCTTCAAGCCGCTGAAAGAGAAGTCGAGGCTCCCAGGTCCCAGGCGGGCCCGGGGAAAGGCCCACGCGTCGGCTCGCCCCGCCGCAGCCACCCGATCGATGATGGGACCGCCGGGATAGCCGAGCCCAAGCAGGATCGCCACCTTGTCGAAGGCCTCGCCAACCGCGTCGTCCAGTGTCGAGCCAAGCGATTCGTACGAGTGCCATCCCGGCGAGTGGATCAACTCGGTGTGTCCTCCCGAGACGATCAGACCCAGAAACGGCGGCTCGAAATCGGCATCGGTCAGGAGCGGTGAGAGGAGGTGTCCCTCGAGATGATTCACGGCGGCGAACGGCAAACCCCGGGCCCAGGCCATGGCGTGCGCGAATCCGAATCCGACCAGCAAGGCTCCAATCAGACCGGGCCCCTGCGTTGCAGCCACTGCCTCGATGTCATCGAGTACCAGACCGGCTTCATCGAGTGCAATTTGAACAATCGGCGCCAGCTGACGTAGATGGGCCCGTGCGGCCAGTTCCGGGACGACACCGCCGTATTCGAGATGCTCCAACTGGGAGGAAACAACGCTCGACAGGACGATGCAGGGGCCGGAGAGGACAGCGGCGGAAGTTTCGTCGCAGGACGTTTCAATGCCTAGGATGCGCATGAGATCCCGGAGTATCGGCCCCTGCGTGGGCCGGGTCAAGCGGTTGGTGGTTGATCGGGCGTCCCATTTGCCGTAGCCTTTTTCACTCTCCCGGTCGAACCGGTGATCGAGTTTCGGTGTTGTAGTTGGCTTACCACGATAGTTCGGTGCCCAGGTGGCCGATCGTTCGGGTGGGTCGGCGGCGGTCCGAGGAGCAGCCGGTCCAGTCGGGTGGATTTCCGCCCACCTTCCCGGAGAGTTTTGCAACATCGGCCGCATCGGCGGCCACGGAGAAGACATGCGAATCCCGTCCATCGATCATCTCGAAGCCACGATATTCAAGAAGCCGGTCAATCCACGGGCGGCCTCCATCTTCTTCGGCGCCTTCCTGGACGTGGGAGTCGAACCGACCCTGGCCGGCAAGGCCGCTTCCGCCCTCGCCCGTCTGTACGTCGCCGGCCTGGAGTTCATCCGCACAGTGGCCAGTGACCGCGGAGCGAATGCGCTCCTCTATGATGACGAGTTTCGTGAGGACTTGAAGAACCGGCTCGTCACGCTCGATGTATTGAGTTCCGACCTGCCGGCCTTTGCAGCCCAGATCATGGATATACTCGAGCGCCGCTCGGGAGAACCGGAAGACCGCGCCCGCGTGCGCACCTGGGTCGACCTGCTTCGCCGGTTGGCCACGCAGTGCCATGTCGAGTCCATTCTTGATGTTCCGGGCGAAACAGGCATCGAGGGCTCCCCGTTCGGGGCCGGCGCCGTGGGCCGCGTTTTTCGCAGCCTGATCATTCTCGCCGGTCTGGTAGAGTTCCTCGACGCTGATGAGCTGCCGGCCGGGTTGTCGGCTGTGGCGCTTGCGGACATCTTTCGTGAGACCGCCAACCGCATGCGACCCGCCATTGTCGGTGACGGGCGAAGCTGGCAGGGGCTTGTCGGTTTTCTGAACGACTTCACCTCGGGCGGCTCATTGCCGCCGCAATAGCGTCGCACCGCACTTTACCCAAACAGATCGAGGTCCCCCGTGGGCGCCCGGAAACCGGACGAACTGAAGAAGCTGCTTTTTGACGAACCGATCCGCACCGACCTTGCCCAGCAGCTGTCGGCGCGGCTTTCGGACGTCGGCGTCCATTCCGCCCTCGCCGACCCCACCTCCCAGTTCCTCTCCGATCTGTATGTCGAGGGACTGGCCCTGATTCGCCTCCTTGCCCCGATCGCAAAGAGCCCGGACAAGGCTCCCGCCGGGTTCGATCAGGAAGTACGGCGGATCGCATCATTCCTTCACCAACGCACCAACGAGGGGTTCGGCTATGTCGAGCGCGCCCTGGCCTTCCTGGACAAGCGCGTCGAGGAAGACAATGTCGACACCGAAGCCTTCGAAAGGAACGTGGCCCACCTGGAGCGGGCCGGCCGCATGGAAAACCCCCATGGCCTGGCCGTCGCGCTCATCCCCGGCTCCGAGGACGCCGCCACCCACGGTTCGTGGGCGCTGGACCACATCCTCGGCAGCCTCGTGAAACTGGTGGGCATCGTGGAACTCATGCGCTTCGAACGCGCCAGCGCCACCACGCTGCTCAACGGCCTTTCCGAGATCAACCTCGACATCACCCACCGCCTGAAACCAGGCCTCCTGGGCAACCCCGAAGAAGGCCGCGTCGGCCTTCTCGAGATGTTCGGTTCAACGGCCGCGTCCGGTTAGCCGGCTTCAGGGACCCGCATCGCCGCTGCAGGACGCCGCGCCAGCCAGACTCGGCGTTGTCGACGACATCAGGGGAGACGATTCCGAGTTCGTCCAGGTAGATGCCGTCAACGAAGATCTCCGCGGCATACTTCAGCGGCCCTGGAATAGCTGGATCGTCCAATGCCGCGCAGCCACCTCCGGCGATGTGAAAGACGGCTTCGCCGAATGCGTTTGTCGACGCAGTAAATACATGCGGGCGAGGCCCGGGGATCGATGAGCAGAAGCATGTCAGTGTATCCCCGACATGCCGGAATCGAATTGTCACCGTCGAATTGGGGATTGGCATGGGAGTCGGGCCGCAGAACGGTGACGGGTCCCCGATTATCGTGACCCGGTACTCAAGTGATCCATCGGGGCTCAACAACAGGCACCGAGGGCCCACGAGCTCCGGGATACAAGGGGATCGACCGGAAGCGGGCAGAGGTGCCAGCCCAAGGAGCAGGCAGATCAGAATCAGCTTCATCTTGACCCCTCCCAGGCAGAGTACGGTGCACACGACAATCAGAGTCTATGGACAGACCTCCAGACCGGCCATCCTGAGGGTTGGCTGCTGGCGCCTCACCACTCCACGATCCGCGGCGTTTCCCCCACGAAGGGATTGAACTTCTTCTCCTCGCCTATGGTCGTTTCCGGCCCGTGGCCGGACCAGACCCGGACAGCATCGCCCAGCGGGAAGAGTTTCGTTCGGATGCTTTCGAGGAGTTGCTCGTGATCGCCGCCGGGCAGGTCGGTCCGCCCGATCGATCCGGCGAAGAGGGTATCCCCGGAGATGACATCGTCCAGGCCGACCTTGAACGATATGCTGCCCGGTGAATGGCCGGGCGTGTGGATGACTTCGACCTCGATGTTTCCGACCCGGAAGCGATCCCCCTCTTCGAGGAATTGATCCACGTTCGGCACGACGATCGGCGGCAGGCCGAACATCTTCGCCTGCTGTGGCAGTGCGTTCAACATCGGCAGGTCGTCACGATGAAGCCGGAACGGTACGCCGAGCGCCTTCTGCACGGCTTCGACACCACCAACATGATCGATGTGGGCATGCGTGTTGGTGATGGCCACGACCTTGAGCCCGAGCTTTTTCACCCG
>JAWXBZ010000238.1:0-11265 GCA_034440375.1 Candidatus Eiseniibacteriota bacterium | reverse complement strand
GCACATGATGATGGAGAGAATGGCGCCGCTTGATCCGACGAGCGCGCCCGTCACGATCAACAGATCATTGCCGAGCATGAATCCAGCCGCGGCCGCGGCCCACCCGGAGTAGCTGTTCAGCACCGACACCACCACCGGCATGTCGGCGCCGCCGATGGCCATGACCATGTGGATGCCGAGAAATCCGGCCAGCCCTGCCATGACAAGCAACGAGCCGACCCCGCCATGCGGATCGGCGGAGGCGAGAAACCGGGCACCGAGAAGCAGGGAAGCCAGGAGCGCGCCGAGGTTCAGCAGATGGCGCCCCGGCAGGATCAGCGGCTTGCTGCGGATCAGCCCCTTGAGCTTGCCAAAAGCCACGATCGATCCGGTGAAGGTGATGGCCCCGACGAAGACGCCGAGGAAAACTTCGACGCGGTGAATGGCCAGCTCGACGCCGATCCGATCGATCGCTGGATCGAGGTGGCTCGCAATGCCGACAAGGATGGCGGCAAGGCCGACAAAGCTGTGCAGGATGGCCACCAGTTCGGGCATGGATGTCATCGACACGCGGGCCGCAAGGAGGGCACCCGCAACTGTGGCGAGGGTCACCACGCCCAAAAAGACCGGCAAACTGGCCGCTTTGAAAGTCAGTGCCGTGATGCCGACGGCCAGGATCATGCCGAAGATGCCGAGCAGGTTGCCGCGTCGCGCGTTGACCTGGGTCGACAGGCCCCCCAGGCTCATGATGAACAGCACGGCGGCCAGGAGGTAGGCGGCGGGGGTGAGACTCTCAGGCAGGTTCATCGGCTATTTCCGGAACATCGCGAGCATTCGCTGCGTCACGAGGAAACCACCGGCGATGTTGATCGTGGCCACGAGGACCGCGGCGGCGCCAAGCCCGCGCACCAACCCCGACGGCGACTCGAGCTGGAGCATGCCGCCGATGACGATGATGCCGCTGATGGCATTGGTCACGCTCATGAGCGGGGTGTGAAGAGCCGGCGTCACCTTCCAGATCACCTGCCAGCCGACGAAACAGGCCAGCACGAAAACGGTGAGATGCGAGACGAACTCGCCGGGGGCGACGGCGCCAAGTCCTAAGAGGGCGGCGCCGAGGATGGCGAGAGTGACTAACAGACGGGAGCCGGAACCGGCTGCGCCGGATTTTTTGGATTTTTTGGTTGCGGTGTGAGCGCTGGTGGATACGGCGGCGGCCGCGGGACTGGGTGCGGTGGCGGGTGCGGCCACGGCGGGCGTGCCCGCCGTGGTAGTTGGGGGCGGTGGCCAGAGGAGTTTGCCGTTCTTGAGCACCAGTGCCGGCCTCACCACCGCATCGGTTTCATCGACTCGCCAGTTGGCGGAGCCGCCCATGTCGGTCAGCAGATTCACCAGGTTGCTGCCGTACAGCTGGCTGGCCGTTGGCGCCAGCCGGCTCGGCAGATCGACATAACCGATGATCGTCACGTTGTGCTGCACGGTGACGACGCCTGGTTGCGTCAGGGCACAGTTTCCACCGGCCTCGGCGGCCAGGTCGACAATGACCGAGCCGGGCTTCATCGACTTCACCATTTCCTCGGTGATCAATCGCGGGGCCGGCTTGCCAGGAATCATCGCGGTTGTGATGATGATGTCCACGTCGCGGGCCTGGGCCCCGATGAGTGCCATTTCCGCGGCGATGAACGCCGGGCTCATCTCGCGGGCGTAGCCACCTTCACCGCTCCCGTCCTCCTCCAGCTCGAGCGGAACGAATTCGGCGCCCATGCTCTGGATCTGCTCCCGCACCGCCGGCCGCGTGTCGAAGGCGCGCACGATGGCGCCGAGGCCGCGCGCGGCACCGATGGCCGCCAGTCCCGCCACACCGGCGCCGATCACGAAGACGCGGGCCGGCGGCACCTTCCCCGCGGCCGTCATCTGGCCGGTGAAGAATCGCCCGAAGAAGCTGGCCGCCTCGATGACCGCGCGATACCCCGCGATGTTGGCCATCGAACTCAGCGCGTCGATCTTCTGGGCGCGCGTGATGCGCGGCACCTGGTCCATGGCGATGAGCGTGGCGCGGCGAGCCGCCAGCCGGTCGATCAGGTCCTTGTTCTTGGCCGGCCAGACAAAGCTGATCAGCGCGGCCGATTCCTTGATCAGATCGGCTTCGTGAACGCCGAGCCTCATGTTCATCTCGGGGGGTTGAACCTTCAGCACCAGGTCGGCCTCGGCCCACAGGGCCAGAGGGTCAGCAACGATTCGGGCGCCGGCCTTCTCGTACACGGCATTCTCGAACGAGCAGGCCAGACCGGCGCCCGACTCGACGAGGACCTCGAAGCCGAGCTTTGTCAGTCGCCCGGTCGTTTCCGGCGTCGCGGCGACACGGCGTTCGCCGGCATGGATTTCGCGAGGGATGGCAAGTTTCATCGGGGCAACAGGGTAGCCGCTCAGGGCCCCGAATCCTAGGGGCAGCCGGTGAAAATTTTGCGGTATTGCTCATCGTCTGCGCTACATTATATGCGGTGTCCGGCCCTATCTCCGTCCGATCCTGATCCCTGAGGATGCCCTGTCCATGTCAGCATCGCTACGACGCATCCGCCTGTCCCTTGTCACGCTCGCCACTCTGTTGGCCCTTGGATTGTCCGCATCGAACGTCCGTGCCCAGGCGGACGAATGCTGCCTCTCGCCGGACAACGGCACCGGCACGGCAACCCTGCCACCGACGGTCGCCGACGGCACCTGTCTTTATGTCGGTAGCGGGGAGATCGTCGACGGGTTGCCATTGGGCACCACGATCCAGATCTCCGCCACGTACGGATTTTTCAACAACGTCACCGAGTTTGTCGGTGGCACGCTGGCGGGTACCCGCAGCGATTTCAGTGCCATCATGACCATGACGATGACGGGTACCGGTGCGCTGCTCGGATTCAACCGCGTAATCCCGGTACCGCTGCCGTTCGGCGCACAGCGGATCAGCTGGTCGCCGCGCGTCGCCAACGCAGCGGTGCAGAATGTGCTGGGCGATCTCGAACGACTCAGTGGGCAGGTCACAGGCGATCCCGATTTCGATCTGCTGCGGATCACCGGCGGCGGGGATTTCGGCATGCCTTCTCCGGGCCAGGCGCAGCTCGTCACGTCGGCCGGCCAATGGGCCACCTCCAGCTTCTTCGACATCCAGTACCGGATCGATTTCGTCGGCAAGCCGGGCGGTGCACTGGCCGGCATGTCCGGCAGCACCACGCGGACAAGGCGCTTCACCATGTGCCCCCGCAGTGTCGTGCCGGTCCTCCCATCCACCTGGACCGGGATCAAGGCCCTGTTGTTGAATTAGTACGCGACGCGGGCCGGGCGCTCTCATCGTGCGGACGGCGGGGTTGGCGGGTTTTGAGTCATGATCCGCCACTCGTGACCAAAAGGCGGGCCGACCGCACGGCCGACCCGCCTTCCCCTATCGTTGCGTCATGAAATCGTCGGTTACCGCGAGATCACCAACCGCTGCGTGATGACCTCGCCGTCCCCCTGCGCCCGGACGAAGTAGACGCCCATGGCCGCCGGGCCGCGACTGGTCGATCCATCCCAGGTCGTCTCATATCGGCCGGGGCTGAATGATGCATCGGTGAGGATCGCCACTTCGCGCCCCTGCAGGTCGACGACGCTGATCCGGATCCGGGCCTCGCGCGGCACCTGGAATTCAATGCGGGTGGCACCGCGAGACGGATTCGGGCGTATGGCGCCGAGCGCGAGACTGGAGATGCCAACGGTCCCCGGCACGGCCGAGGTTGGAACCACGATCTGGAACGGAACGTCGGAGACGTCACTGCCGACATTGCAGTTGGCGTCACTGGCCCGCACCAGCAGAACCTCCTCGGCAATGACCGAGGGTGGCCCGGTGACGGTCCAGAGAAAGCTGCCGGTGTTCGGGATATTCGACGCCAGCACCTCGGGGAAGGTGGCGCCGCCGTCGCGCGAGAGGAGCAGATCCACGCCGGTGACGACATTGTTGTCGCTGGCGTTCCACTGAAGGGTGACGTCCGTCCCCACCTGGAGGATTTCGCCCGCGTTGGGATACAGGACAGCGACCGAGGGATCGACATCCTCGTCATCGTTCAGAATCATCCCAAGGCCGGCTCCCGCGCCGATGACGGCCCCGCTGGGATTGAAGAGGGTCACGATGAAATCCTCGTCGGATTCACCGCAGATGTCGCCGACCACCTGGACCTCCACCGTCTGAAGCAACGTCTTCGGCGGAAACGTCAGCGTGCCGGAAGCCGCCAGGTAGTCACTGTCGGCCAGCGTGGCGGTGACGTCATTCGTCTGATATTGCACCATGACCGTCTGGTCTGTCGGATTCGAGAGGGTAACGCTGAACTGGAAGAGCGTCGGGCCGGCATTCCCCTCGTTGGCCGAAATCGAGTCGATGAAAATGGTCGGAACCCCATCATCATTCAGGATCAGTCCCTCGCCGGAGGGATCGCCGAACTGCGCGCCGACCAGGTTGGAGAGATCGACCGTGAACGTTTCGTTCGACTCCTGGGTCACGTCCCCGTTCACGTGAATTCCTACCGGCTGCGATGTCAGGCCTGGCGGGAAATTGAGATTTCCTGCCAGGGAGTTGAAATCGTTGTTGGCCAGGGTGGCGGTCCCCTCGTTCGTCGTGAAATCGACCGAGGCCGGCAGGCCGCTCGGTTCCGACAGGCTGACCGTGAACAGGAACAGGGTGATGCCGGCGTCCCCTTCCGCGATCTGGACGTCGTTGATCGAAATGACGGGGGGCACATCGTCGTTCTCAATCGTCACGACGCCGACGGCATTCCCGATGGTGCCGTTCACCGGGGATGACAGCGTCACCAGGTAGGTCTCATCGTTCTCGAACTTCGTGTCACCCGTCGCCTGCACGACGATCGGTGCCGACACGGTGCCCGGCGGGAACGACACCTGGCCCATGCTGCTGGGATAGTCGCCGTCGCTGATCATGGCGGAACCGTCGCTTGTCTGGAAGCTGGCCGAAACCGTGCTCGAACTGGGGTTGGACAGTGTTACCAATAGCACCGTGCCCGAAAGTCCGGCATTTCCTTCGGGGAGCAGCACGCCCGGTGCGATCTCGATGGTCGGAATCGCATCGTCATTCTGGATGCCGGCGGCCGCGGCGACCGGGGTGCCGAGCGTGGCATTGGTCGTACCGGTCAGGGTCAGCGTGAACGTCTCGAGCGGCTCGTGCTTCGTATCGCCCTTCACGCTGATCGTGATGATGCCGGACGGCGTATTGGCCGGAATGATGATGAAGCTCGTGGCCGCCACGTAGTCGTCATCCGCCACCGTGGCGGAGCCGTCGGAGGTCTGATAATTGACGGTCACCGGGTTCGCCGTGGTGGCCGACAGGTTCACCGTGAAGTTGAAGCTGGCCAGGCCGGCATTGGTTTCCGGCTGGATCGGCGCGGGAGCCAGCGACACGCTGGGCGTCCCGCCGATGACCTTGAGAATGTCGCCGGAAACCGACTGGCCGTCCGGGTTGATCACGGTGACCCGGTAGCGCTCGGCCCCGATGCTGGCCGTGGCGGCCGAGGCGTTCAGCACCAGGCTGACGGTGGTCGGATTGACGTATGTGGCGGAAATGACCGTCGGCGGCGTGCCGGTGGCGAGTCCGTTGCTGATGGTGACTGCCAGGTGATTGAAGGCCGGTACGCCCGGAAGATTCGCGCCCGGATCGTAGAAGCCGGAGCCGGAGACCACGAGGCCGGTCAGTGTCACGTTGACCGGATTCGCACCCGCGGTGACATCGGGAATCGAGCTCGGCGTGGCCGGCGGCGGCGCGATCAGTTTGGCCACCCGGACACCGTAGGAGTTGGTGGCATCGCAGAACTCCTGCACCGTCCACATGGTCATGTCGTCGATCGGATCGAGGCTGGTGTAGGAGTAGTCGCCCCAGCGACGGCCACCCGAACCGCCCGGATCGCTGGCCGGGTTGTAGGCGGTGGCGCTGGCGGTGTACAGGACCGGTGTTTGCGTGGTGCCAAGCGCATCTCCCGCGAGCCGGCCAACCGTGGCGGCGTTGGCCCGGGCATTGTTGCCGGCGTGGCTCATGCCGAAGGCGGCGTGTCCCTGGCCGGACACCAGGACCGAGGGGATCCAGTAGTAACCCGCATTGGTGGCGGCCGGATCGAAGATGGTGCCCGACTGAACGATCGTCGGTGTGCCGGTGCCGACCGGCACGTTCAGTTCGTACCAGCGCGATCCGTTGCGACTGCCCGTGGTGCTGGCAACACCGCTGGCGTTGACCTCGATATTGTGGGCGGTCCAGAGTCGGCCATTCCGAATCTGGGCCGCGAAGAGTCGATCGTCCAACGCCGACAGACGTCCGTTGGTGCCGCCGGTGTTGCCAAGGTGCGGCACGTTTTCCGGGAAGCTCGTGCTGGGGGTCGTGATCGAAATGTTGGCCGAGATGGTTGGTGTGCCGCCCGGCGAGCTCACGCGGCGCATCATCAGCGTGCCGAACGTGGCGTTGTCGACGCCGATGAAATATCCCTCGTTGGCGGAGGGGCTGTTGTTGTCCACCCCCTGCGGCGTGTACGGACCCGCGCTGGCCGAGGTGGCTACCAGGCCCCGAAAAACCGTGAGGACGATCGGGCCGGCACCCAGGATCGAACTTTTCCGGACGACGTAACCATCGGTGGAGTTGAATGTCTGGGGCGAGCCGCAGAAGTTGTTGGTGCCGATGTAGAGGGCGTTATTGTCCAGCCCCAGCGTCGGGTAATCGGCCAGGCAGGTGTTCGAGATGGCCGGCGGCGTGGCCGAAATATCGATGAAGAAAAAGGTGAAGACGGTGCCGCCGGAAATGGTTCCGCTGCTGGCGGCGTCGCTGACGGCCAGCAGAATTCGGTTGGGCGTGGACACGTTGATGATGACCAGGAACCAGCGGCCGGTCAGCCGGTCGTAGCGGATGCGGGGGTCACTCGTGGAAGAGCCGTTGATCACGGAGGAGAAGAAGACATTCGGATCGGCGTTCAGGACGCCGTCGGCGATGCCGGTGGTCTTGTTGAACGTGACCAGCCGCCCGTTGACGAAGACGACATACTGGGTCGGTCCGATGGCACCCATGCCGTCCGGCGGCAACGAAAAGGTAGGGTTGGTGCCGAACAGCGTGGCCCCCGTGAAGCTGGTGCCGACCGTCTGCGGGCTGAACGGGGAAATGCCGGGCGCCGCCTCTCCCTCGAATCCGGGCGGCAGCTCCGGCATCTGCTCCACTTTTGGAGAAGCCGGATTCTGCGGCAGGCCGGTGCGATCCGGCTGAACCAGTTCGGATTCCATGTCCTTCCCGTCCGTGTCGAGCCGGGGGGCGTTCAGTTCCCTGTCCATGATCTGGTTGATGGTTTCTGAAATCCCGGGGGCACCGGCAGCCGGAATCCCGGCGATCGGCTCATCCACGGCCGCAGCCATCGAGGGGAGAAACAGGGCGACCAGGGTGGCCATTGTCGCAACGAAGAGGAACGGACGCCGGTTCAGCAACATGTTGTCTCCCTGGATGCTTCGGAGTTCGAGACGATGGAGCCGATCTCCGTAGAGGGGTCGGCCGATTTGGCCCCCAAGTGTAAGGGGCGCCTGAGCGGACGTCCACGAAAAGGATGATTCACCGGGTGATTTCCCCCGCCCATCCGGTTGACACCGGGCGATCCAGTGGCGAAAGTCCCGGCAACTTTCTCCCTGTCCCCCCTGTTCCCCGAAGGAGGTACCCCTGAGCCTGGCTGCCGGAAAGCGCCTCGGACCCTACGAGATCATCGAGCCTCTGGGAGCCGGCGGCATGGGGGAGGTGTACAAGGCCACGGACACCCGTCTCGATCGCTCCGTGGCCATCAAGGTCCTCCCGGCTCACCTGTCCGCGAATCCGGAAATCCGCCAGCGCTTCGAGCGCGAAGCTCGCGCCGTCTCCAGCCTGAATCATCCCAACATCTGCACGCTGTTCGACGTGGGGCACGAGGAAGGGATCGACTACCTCGTGATGGAACACATCGAAGGGGAAACCGTGTCGACCCGGCTCGAACGTGGTCCGATCCCGGTGCCGGAACTGATTCGAATCGCGGGCCAGATCGCCGACGCCCTCGACAAGGCGCACAAAAGCGGCTTCGTCCACCGGGATCTGAAACCCTCGAACATCATGCTGACGAAGAGCGGGGCCAAGTTGCTCGACTTCGGGCTGGCCCGTGCCACGACGCTGGCGCCATCAACCAGCGACCTGTCCAGCACGCCAACCCTGACCCGGGCACTGACCGTCGAAGGGACGCTGGTCGGCACCTTTCAATACATGTCGCCGGAGCAACTCGAAGGGAAGGAGGCCGACACCCGGAGCGATCTCTTCGCCTTCGGTGCCGTCCTCTACGAGATGGCCACCGGCCGCCGCGCCTTCGATGGAAACAGCCAGGCCGGCGTCATCGCCTCGATCATGAAGGAGGTGCCGCGCGCGGTCTCGCAGATCACCCCGCAGGTACCGCCGCCGCTCGAGCGGTTGATCGAGGCGCTGATGGCCAAGGACCCGGACGAGCGGATCCAGACGGCGCATGACGTCCGGCTTCAGCTTCGCTGGCTGGCGGAAGGTGGCTCACAGGTGGGGGCGCCGATTCCCGGCGGGCTTCCGCTGCCGGCCGCCCGGCGCTCACCGCTCGCACTCCTGCCGTGGGCGTTGTTCGCCGCAGCGGCGGCAACGGCGGTCTTTCTTGGCATGGGTCGAACCGCGAAACCATCGGCGCCGGCCCCCGCGATCCGATTCGAGGCCGCAATGCCGAAGGGCCTCACTTTTGTCGACGCACCCAAGGTGTCGCCCGACGGGCGGGCGGTGGCCTATAACGGAGTCGATTCCACCGGCACCAGCCGGATCTACATCCACTGGTTCAATTCGCTGGCCGCGCAGCCGCTGGCCGGTACCGATGGAACGGCGCGCCCGTTCTGGTCCCCCGACAGCCGTTTCCTGGCCTTCTTCGCCGATGGCAAGCTGAAGAAGGTGCCGGT
This sequence comes from Candidatus Eiseniibacteriota bacterium, assembly GCA_034440375.1. Lineage (GTDB taxonomy): Bacteria > Eisenbacteria > RBG-16-71-46 > JABDJR01 > JAWXBZ01 > JAWXBZ01. The sequence goes on along the minus strand of JAWXBZ010000238.1, from coordinate 2,310 downwards.
GGCCGGCGGACCGACCCAGATCATCTGCGATGCCGCAACCGGCGCCGACGGCGCCTGGGGATCGAAAGGGGTCATCGTCTTCGACGGGCGGACCGGCGATCCGCTCCAGAAGGTTCCGGCGTCCGGCGGCATTCCCGAAGTGGTGGCCAGTCCCGACACGGCGGCGCAGGCAGCCGTCGTCGGGTGGCCGACGTTTCTTCCGGACGGCGAACGCTTCCTCTACCTGGAACAGGGGCCTCTGACTCGTTTCCTGATGGGAACCATCTCCGGAGCCAGGCCCAGGGTGGTGGCAAGCCCCGCGCCCTCCTCAGGTCGTTTCGAATACAGCTCGACCGGCCACCTCGTCTATGCCCGCGAGCGGACGCTCGTGGCGCATCCCTTCGATACTGGCAAGCTCCAGCTGTTCGGCGAGCCGGTTCCGATCGCGGAAGGTGTCGGTTCGCGCGATTCGGACAACATCCTCTTTTCCTGCTCGGCCGGCGGCGTTCTGGTGCACCGCTCCTCCAGCGATTCGAAGAGCCAGCTCGCCTGGCTCGATCGGAATGGAAGACTGCTCGAAAACGTGGGGCCGCCGGATTCCTGGCGTGACATCCAGCTCTCGCCGGACGGCCGGCGCCTTGCCGTCGGTCGGCTCGATCCACGCGGCAGCGATGATGAGGCGATCTGGGTTCGTGATCTCGAGCGGGGAGTCCTGTCGAAAGTCACGTTCCTGACCGGGCCGGAAATCTGGCCGGTCTGGTCGCCCGACGGTCGGTGGATTTCCTTTGTCGGGTTGCCTTCGGGGAATCCCAATACCTACCGGACCAGTGTTGCCGGGACCGGCGTCGTCGATTCACTCCTCTTCGGGCCGGCGCAGGAGGGGCCGACCGATTGGTCGCCGGACGGCCGCTGGCTCCTCATCCAGTCCCGGATCGGATCGGGCCGCTGGGATCTCCTGACGTTACCCTCGGACGGCGGCTCCCCCCCGCGCCCCTACCTGGCCAGTCCCTTCGGGGAATTCACGGGACGATTCTCTCCGGATGGCCGGCACGTGGTGTACGGGTCGAATGAATCGGGACGATCGGAAATCTACCTGCAGAGCTTTCCCGAGCCGACCGAGAAGTGGCAGATCAGCAGCCAGGGTGGCTCGCAGCCGCGCTGGCGCCGTGACGGACGCGAACTCTTCTACCTGGCACCGGACGGCCGGATCATGGCGGTGTCCATCGACACGGGCGGCACGATGCGCATCGGCACGCCGGAAACACTCTTCTTTGTCAACCTGAGTACGCTCGGATTCGTCCAGAGCCGCTACGACGTGTCGGCCGACGGCCAGCGATTCATCGTCAACCAGACCCTCGGCGAACGGCGCCTCGACCCCGCCCTCGTGACATTCAACTGGCCGGGTGAGATGTCGGCCCGATGAGCCGCCCCGGCCCCGGTGTCATTCCCGGAGCCGGCGCCGGCGACGAGGCCATCCGCGGCCACTGGCAGGATGTAGCCGGCCACTGGCGCGATAATCTGCCCGAGAGGCTCTGGCGCTCGCACGCGGATCAGATCAACGCGGACTGGCTCGCCGGCCGGCTGCCGAAGGAGCCGGTCCAACGACTCCTCAAGACCGACCTGTTCGACGAAGCGGCCACCGCAGGCCTCTATCCCCTCCTGGCCCGGCATGCGCGGGTGGTTGTCGGCATGGACCTGTCGTCGACCACCGCACAGGGAGCCGGAACGCGGGCGTGCGGACTTCGCGCCATCTGTGCCGACGCGCGCGCGCTCCCCTTTGCCGACGCCTCGTTCGACGTCATCGTGTCGAACTCCACGCTGGATCACTTCCCGACGCCCACCGAACTCGACGAGAGCCTCCTCGAGCTGCGCCGTGTCCTGAAGCCGGGCGGCGAATTGCTGATCTCGCTCGACAACCGCGCCAATCCGGTCGTGGCGCTCCGGAACGCCATCCCCTTTCACTGGCTCCGCCGGCTGCGCATCATGCCGTACTATGTCGGCTTCACCTGCGGCCCAAAGGGATTGCGTCAACGGCTCGAACGGGACGGCTGGGAGATTCGGGAAATGGGGGCCATTCTTCATTGCCCGCGATTCTTCTCGATTCACGCAACCCTGTTTCTGGAGCGGTGGGCCAGCCCCGCCGTTCAACAACGATTCATCCGCTGGCTGGCCGGCTTCGAACGCCTGGCGGGCTGGCCGACGCGCTATGTCACGGGTTACTTCGTGACGGCCCGCGCCGTGCGTCGGGTTTGAGAGGATTGTCGATGTCGCATCACGCCGGCCGATCTGCTTGATGAAACGCCAATGGGGCGGGATCGCTCCCGCCCCATT
>JAWXBZ010000237.1:0-5364 GCA_034440375.1 Candidatus Eiseniibacteriota bacterium | reverse complement strand
GCTCGGCAACCAGCCGGCCCGCGGCATCGAAAACGCGAAGTCGAACCGGGCCCGCCGTTGCCAGACTCACGGCGAGAGTCGTGCCGGCAACCGTGGGGTTCGGGCGGGGTGGGCCAACTACAAAAGACATTGGCCCCGGATCGAGCGCCACGTGAATGGCTTCGGAAACGAATGATCGGCCCGCCCGATCGATCCCGACCAGGCGATAGGACGCTTCCGTTGCGTTCGGCGGTGAGACGTCCAGAAATTGTCGAGCCAATCCCGGCAGCGGATCGGGCGTCAGACGAACATAGGTTTCCAGATCGCCCGGTGGGGTGAGCTGCCGTCTCCGATTCCCCCCGGGCCCCGTCGCACGCTCGATGAGGAACCCCACGGGGTCGGAATTAGTTGTCACCGTCCACTCGAGGTGGACTCCATCCACAAGGGCGGCGGCCGAGAACGAAAGCCAGGCGACCGGCGTTGCCTGGGAGTGCACCGACAGGAGTCCGACGTCGAGAGCGAGGCCAGGCACGGCGCGAACCGAATGACCGCCCACCCAGGGACCCAGTCGATCGGTCAGAACAATATCGAGGCGCCCGCGGGTGCCGCCGCCCGAGGTGATGTCGCCGGCCCCGGACGAATTGGCTGACGCCAGCAAGATCAGTAGCAGGGTCCATGTCGATCGTACGACCCGTCGACCGGACACCTGCCGACTTTTTGTCACGGCGTGCCGTCCGGCCCCGGACCGGGGACCTGCCGCGATTCGCCCTTCGAATCACCGACTGGTCCGCTCTTCGAGGCACCGACTGTTTCGCTCGTCGAATCACCCGCCGGCGAACTCTTCGACTCACCCTTGTAGATGTCCATGATCGCGCCGAGGAACTTGATCGCTTCGGCGCGGGGGCGCTGGAACGAGTTGCGGCCGATGATGGAGCCGAAGCCGCCGCCATCCCGAATGGCGCGCGCTTCGTCGAACACTTCGTCGTCCTTGTCCTTCTTCGCTCCGCCCGAAAAGATGACGATCCGCCGGCCATCGAACGAAGCCTGCACGACATGGCGCACCCGCTCGGTGAGCGTGCAGAGCGGAATGCCGGTCTTTTCATACGCCTTCTTCGCCTCGGGCTGCTCCAGGTGCGCGCCCGGCAATTTGACCTTGATGATGTGCGCCCCAAGCTGCGCGGCAATGTGGGCCGCGTAGGCCACGACATCGAGGGCCGTCTCCCCTTCCTTGGAGATCATGCTCCCCCGCGGATACGACCAGACGACGACGGCCAGGCCGACGCTTCGGGCCTCCTCCGACAGCTCCCGCAGTTCGGAGTACATCATCGAACTGGCACTCGACCCGGGGTAGATGGTGTAGCCGATGGCCGAACAGCCGAGGCGGAGCGCGTCGTCGATGCTGCCGGTCTGCACCGACAGGGGATCCTTCTCGTCAAAGAGGGACTCATGGTTGTTGAGCTTCAGGATCAGCGGGATCTCGCCGGCCATGTCGCCCGCCACCGCCTCGAGAAAGCCGAGCGGGGCCGCGTAGGCGTTGCACCCGGAATCGATGGCCAGCTGTGCGTGGTAGCGCGGGTCATAGCCGGCCGGATTCATGGCGAACGAGCGGGCCGGACCATGTTCGAATCCCTGATCCACCGGAAGGATCACCATCTGCCCGGTTCCGGCCAGTTTTCCGGAATTCATCATCCGGGCCAGCTGGCTCTTCGTGCCGGGGTTTTCGCTGCTGTACCAGGACAGTATTTCGCGAACCCTGCTGGTCATTTCTTCTGGTCTCCTGTGGGGTGGGATGAGCCATCCGATGCCGGGCCAACGGGTGTTGCCACGGTCGGCTGAACGGCGTGTCCACCGAATTCCCGCCGCAGGGCCGCGAGCACCCGGCCGGAAAAGGACGAATCCTGCCGCGAGCGGAAGCGGGCCTGGAGTGCCAGTGCCAGCACCGGCATCGGTACCGCCTTGTCAATCGATTCGATCAGCGTCCAGCGACCTTCGCCCGAGTCGTCCACGTGGTCGCTCAACGTGGCCAGGCCGGGATCGGCGGCAAAGGCGCGTTCGGCCAATTCGAGCAGCCACGAGCGAACGACGCTCCCCTGATTCCAGAGATGCGACAGTTTTTCCAGGTCAAAGTCGTAGCCGGACACGCTCAACAGTTCGAACCCCTCGCCGTAGGCCTGCATCATGCCGTACTCGATGGCGTTGTGAACCATCTTGGCGTAGTGCCCGGCGCCGGAAGCACCGACATGTTGATATCCATCGGGCGGCGCGAGAGTGGCCAGCGCCGGCTGAACGATGGCAAAGGCCTCGGCCGACCCCCCGACCATGAGGCAGTAGCCGACGGTCCGTCCCCAGATGCCGCCGGACGTGCCGGCATCCAGGAAGTGGATGTCGCGCGCGGCGGCTAACCCGGCCCGACGAACCGAGTCGTGAAAGTTGGAGTTGCCCCCGTCGACGATGACATCGCCCGGGGAGAGGCGGGAGATGAGCTCCGCGACCAGCGTTTCGGTCGGAAGACCGGAAGGCACCATGCACCAGAGGACCCGTGGCGCCTGGACCTGGCCGAGAAGGTCGTCGAGATCCCCGGCACTGGCCCCACCGGCGGCAATCAGCTCCGCGTAAGGTTCCGGTGATCGGTTCAGACCGACCACATGGTGCCCTCCGGCCAGGAGCCGGAGCGCCATGTTCTTGCCCATTCGGCCGAGGCCGATCAGTCCGATTGTCACGTGAATTATTTCTCCCGGGAGCCGTAGCCGGACCGCGTTCGGTCTGGCCGGACGGGGAGCCTACACCCCGGCCGACAGAGCGGCCAGTGCCGGGCGCGGCGTGTGCGGGGCGCGGCGTGTGCCGGGCGCGGCGTGCCGGGCGCGGCGGGGCCGGGCGCGGCGACGCGGAACCGCGGGGGTCATCGCGGTGGCGGCGCCAACGGTCGCGCGGACGGACTCCTTGCCCCCAGGTCCGCGCGCGCCCTCCTCAAGTCAATCCGGGCGCGATCCTTGGGGCTGAAGAGGCTGTCGGCACGGTCGAAGGCGGCGGCGGCCTCGGCGATCCGTCCCGCGAGGAGTTCACTGCGTCCCCGCTGGAGCCAGGCCGCGCCATCACCCGGAAAAAGAGCGATGGCCCGATCGATCCAGCGATCCGCCGCATCGGGCCGACCCGCATCGACGTTGACTTCAGCCAGCGCGATCAGCGTCGTTCGGTCGTTCGGCCGCAATGCGAGGGCCTGCTCGAGTGCCGGCAGCGCGCGATCGAACTGGCGGGCGGCGAAGTGTGCCATCCCAAGACGCCAGGCATACTCGTGACGCGGGCGTATCTGGAGCGCGCGCTCGTAGGCTCGGGCGGCCAGGGTGAACTCGCGCATGCTGGAGAATCGGTCGCCCATCACGCCGTGAAATTGCGCGGCGATCATCGGTTCGGGACGCGGTTCGGCGTCGACCCCGTCGAAGTGACGACGGGCGGCCCGATCGCTGTCAACCTGGATGCCGAGCCATGGAATCAGGAAGAACAGGCTCGCCGCCAGCACCGGCCCCGTGAGGCGGCGACCGACGCCGGCGAGGGACAGTCCGGCGCCGATCGCTGCGACACCGAAACCGAGACCCGAATAGAGATCCCAGTCGCGAAGCGCGCCGAGGGGCGTTCGCCAGAGGCCGCGATAGATGGCGATCATCACGAACGCGAGGAGCGGGAGCACGACGGTCGGTGCCTTGAACGCCGCGCGTCCCGCTGGCCGGGCGATCGCGCCCACGACGAAGGCCAGGGCCGCCGCGCCCGACAGCCAGATCGTGTTCCAGCAATCGGCGGCGTGCCGGGTCGAGAGAACGGTGTATTCGCTGTTCCATGATGCGGGGCTGTTGAACTTGAGTACCCCGACCAGAAGTCCTTCGATCTGGACTTGCGGTGCCAGGTATCGGAATGAGGCGCCAGGCGCCTGCCATTCCGGAGAGAGCGCGAAGACCAGCGCGAAGGCCAGAACCATGACGGCAAATACCCCCGTGACGCGGAGGAAGGCGCGTGTCGAGAGGCGCCACGCCTCGCCGTCCGGCCGTCCCGCCACCAGGTAAACCCAGGCCGGCAGGAGCGTGGTGCCGAATGGGTGCGCGAGAATTGCGACGATGACACCGATGGTGGCGCTGGCCGTGGGCAGCCGACCACCGCCCGTCAACCGATCGAAGGCGGCCGCCATGAAGATCAGCGTGCCGGCGGCGAGGAGTGAATAGACCTCGACGTAGCCGAAGAACAGTTGCATTCCTCCGGTCGTGATCATCAGCACGGCCGCCGTGACGGCCGCCGCCGGCCGCCGATGAGCGACGCGGACCAGATGATAAGCTAGGACAGCCACCGCCATGAATCCGGCCAGGAAGCTGATGGCCGCCGCCGATTCGCCGCTCCGGGCCGACTCACTCGGCTCGAACAGCCGGAAGAAAACCGGCTGGATGGCGTTGAAGAGGGGCGAGCGGGGAGCCGGAACCTCACCCTGGTGAATGCGGCGGATCAACTCCAGGCCGTCACCGAGGAGGAAGCTCCTGGAACGCCCGACGATGAACAGGGCCAGTGCCCCGAGGCCGACCAGAAGACCCGTGACCGCGGGGCGGGCCCGGGTGAGCCACTGTCCGATCGGACTGTCGTCCTCCAGGGGACGGATCATCCAGATCGCCGCCACCACGGCACTCAGGAAAAAGAGCCCGATGGCCGATGGATAGTAGCGGAGGATGTTCATCCCCCAGATCCAGTTCGATGGGCCGGCGCGGCTGGCCAGGAATCCGCCGATGACCGCCAGTGTCAGTGCGAGTCGGATTGCGAATTCGATTGATTCATCGCCTGGAGAATTCGTGCGGGTCCGGAGCAGTCGCTTCCGTCCGGCCGCAGCCGATGCTCGGAGTTCGTTCCCTCGGGGTTTCGTTCGCATCGCGGGCCCTTGTTGGCTATGATGCCGCTCGCGCGGCAAACCGTGGAGAGTAGTGATCCGTCCGCTGCCGAACAAGAGGAGTGAGTGTCTGACGCTTCCGGGCCGACCGGCATGAGCGATGGCCGACCGCTCATCCCGCTGACAGTCAGTGACCGCCGCTTTCTACTCGTCTGCCTCCTGACCTTCGTGGCCGGCATCGGCGTGGTGACGCTGCTATTTCACCGGGCCTTTCCCGAGGCCTCCATCGGGTTCAAGGTGGATCGCGGCGAGGCGCGCGTTCTCGCCGAACAATTTCTGGCCGGGCAGGAACTGTCGATCGAGGGAGATCGCTTCGCCGGCATCTTCGACGCCGACGACGACAGCAAGGTGTACCTCGAACGCACCCTCGGCCTCGAGGCCGCCAATCAGGCATATCAGGATCCGGTCAAGCTGTGGCGCTGGCAGCTCCGCTGGTTCCGACCGCTGCGCAAGGCCGAGGTCCGGGT
>JAWXBZ010000236.1:0-2927 GCA_034440375.1 Candidatus Eiseniibacteriota bacterium | reverse complement strand
CGGCGGCTGGCGGACATATGATAGGTGGCGACTCCCTCCCCGTACGACAGGCGGATATCCTGGTTGTTGTCGCCGAGGAAGTGTGGCCCGCCCGGGCTGTCGGTGGCGGAGTACAGGAAGTCGATGAAGTGGCCATGTTCGTGGCCGATCACCGCGTCATCCCACCCCTCCTCACCGAGCAGCCGGATGGTCGATCCGAGGAAAAAGGTGCCGGTGGTCGAGCCGGTGCTCCAGACCGTGGTGCAGGCCACGGCCGGATAGGAGCCGAGAAGTGCGGCCGCATAGTCGCTGCCGTCCAGGATGACGTCGAGGATGTTGAAGGCCTCCGCCCCCGCCCCCTCCAGAGCCACGATGATTCCGAAATCAGTGCTCGTATTCGGGTTGTGGGAGGCCACGCTGGCGGACGTCACGGCGTAGAGCGAACTGCCGGCCGTGGATGACTGCACGCGAATGGCCAGCACCGCGATGTTGTCCTGGCTGATCACCCGGGCGAAGACGGTGGACGTCATGTTGTCGGTGACCGCGATGTTGAAGTTGCCGGAGGCGTCGGTAGTGCCGCTGGCCAGGACGGTCGAGGGGCTGCGGACAATCTCCACGCGCGCACTTCGAATCGGCGTGTCGCTCGTGCTGCCGGTGTACCCGCCCAGGTTCTGGGGACGATCGCGATAGCGAAAGGTGCCCGTGGCCGTCCAGTTGGCATAGGATTCCGTTGCAAAGACACCGGATACAATTGCAACGACACAGGGTACGATCGCGAGGAACAGGACGGTCCGAACGTGGTGGTGCGTTCGCGGCGCGGGCCCGGCGCCGATTCGCCGCGCCCGGTTCGGGTCGACTCGCCGCGTGCGGTTCGTGTCGACACCCGCTTCGCCCTTCACTTCATCACCTCGCGGGGCGTCACCTCGCCCTGGTACTGAAGGTAGGTCTCGCCGTCGCCGATCGCGGTCGTTCCGGTGGCGCGAAGTCCCTCGAGCCGGCCCAGATCGATGGCCTGGGAGGCGGCGCTGGTGGCTCGCGGCCGCTCCGGAAGCCAGGCCCGGACTGACACCTCGTGACGAGCCTCATCCGGCACGAGGAACGCCAGCTCGAACGAGCGTGATTCGCCCCGAGAAAGCTGGCCGCTCCAGCTTTCGGGGCCGTCGACCAGGGTGAGGGCGGCCGGGCGTTCGAGCCGCCATTCGACGACCTCTCCCGGCGCCCAGGCCGTGATCGTGGCCACAAGGCGCGCGACGCCACCCGCTTCCGGACGATTGATCATCGCCAGCGTGGCCGACACCGGAAACATCGGTTTCTGGCCAGTCGGGGAGGGTTCAAATTTCGGTCGATCGAGGGAGAGAAACAGGGCAACAGCGAGCAGAAGAGGGAGCAATGCGGTCGGTTCGGTGCGCAGGGTCATCGTCGTTGGTCTCTCCGGGGGGAGGTGGCAGGGTGTCCACAAGTTTAACGCCGTCCCGGGTAGGCCGCCAGTCCCTTCTCCACAATCGTCATGGCCCGGGCCATGTCTGTTTTATTCAGGACACAGGCCACGCGGACCTCGTCGAGGCCGACACCGGGTGTGGCATAAAACCCTTCTCCGGGCGCCAGCATGGTCGTGGCACCATCGACCGAAAATTCGTCCAGCAGCCAGATGACGAATCGCTCGGCGTTATCCACCGGTAACCGCGCCATCTGGTAGAAAGCCCCGCCGGGTTTCCGGCAAACGACGCCCGGCCACCGGCTGATGGCGTCATAGACAGCGTCACGCCGGCTTTGATACTCGAGGACAATGGTCCGAAAATAGCTTTCAGGCAGATCGACCGCCCGGATGGCCATCAGTTGCTCGATGGTCGGCGGACAGAGGCGCGCCTGTGCGTAACGAAGCGCCGCCGCCATGACTTCGCTGTTTTTCGTCACAAAGGCGCCGATTCGGGCGCCGCAGGCCGAGTAGCGTTTCGAGATGGAATCGACCATGACGACACGGTCGGCCAGATCGTCGTAGGTCAGGGCACTGATGGCGCAGCCGTCGAAAACGATCTCGCGATAGACCTCATCGGCGATCAGGAAGAGGCGGTGCTCGCGGGCCAGGTCGGCCAGGAGGTCGAGTTCGCCCCGGTCATAGATGACACCGGTCGGATTGCCCGGGTTGCAGAAGAGGATCGCCTTCGTTTTCGGCGTGATCAATCGTTCGATCGATTCACGCGGCGGCAGGCGGTAGCCGTCTTCGGCCTGACAGGTGATCGGCACGACCTTGACGCCGAGCATCGCCGCAAAGCCCATGTAGTTGGCGTACATCGGTTCGGGAATCAGGATTTCGTCGCCCGGATCGGCCAGGACTCCCATGGCAAAGATGATCGCCTCACTGCCCGCCGTCGTCACCATGATGTCGTCGATCGAGAGTTCGACACCGGTGGCCCGTCGGTAATAACTGATGAGGGCCTGCCGGTACTCGGTGAGCCCCAGGCTCGGGCCATACGGCACCACCTTCATGTCCAGATTTTTCAGGACCGCCATCATCTCGGGCGGCGTTTCGATGTCGGGCTGCCCGATGTTCAGATGGTAGACGTGGAGGCCGCGCGCCTTTGCCGCATCCGCATGGGGAATGAGTCGCCGAATCGGCGAGGCGGGCGCCAGCCGACTGCGGTTGGCGATGGCCGGGGCGTCGAGAGTTCGGAGCGGTTTCATGACCGCCTATTTTAACAGCCGGTAGACCCGCGTGTCGTCACTGTCGAAGACCCGCTCAAACAGCACGTCGTGGTCCAATGGATCGGCATCGCCCGCGTGAAAGGATCCGGCCGCGGACCCGGTGCCGAACGGCTCGCCGGTGGCGCCTGGGCGGGCCTCCCCCGCGCGGACGATGGCGAATATGCCATCCGGGAGCGCGCGAAGCGCGACGATGTGGACTTTGGAGGTGTCGATGGCACTCGGCCCGTCGGCACCCGCGCCGGTGT